>JBEPVY010000068.1:0-11780 GCA_041690835.1 Vulcanimicrobiota bacterium
CGGTCCCCGGACCTGCCAAAACCTGATAAAACTATCAGGTTTTCGAGGCGAGCATTTCCAGCGTATAGGCGGCGCCCAGGCCGTAGGCGGCGTGCGGGATGATGTCCGAGATCCAATCCAGCGCGCTCCAGGTCGCCGGGTCGGTGACCCCGAGGCGCCTGGCGGGCAGATCGCTCGAGGCCATCGCCGCAGCGCCCAGGACGACCGCGCCCACCAGCGGCGGAATGCGGAACCTCGATCGGAGCAATGCATAGGCGACCGCGACGCCGAGACCGACGCCGAGACCGCTGAGCGAGCCAAGCGCGCTACGGCGGTGCTTGGTATGGCTGCTTGCGTCCTCGCGACCGAATTTGGCCGCCCAGGTCCGTTTGGCCAACTGCTGGACGACCTTCGACGGCGTCTCGCTCGGGGCACGGCCGCGGACGACCATGTCGGCATAGCCGACGGCATTGAGGGCGGAGGAGCCAGCTGCGCCGGCTGCCAGGCCGCGCACGAGGGCGTTACTGAGCTTCAACGGGTTCCTCGTCCTTGACGTAGAGCGTGAACGGTTTGCCCGGGTGATGATCGGGCGGGAACGATGCTCCGGCCGCTAAGTGCTCCCGGTGGCCGCACTCGGAACACTCGTATGCACCACCGACCTGCACGGCCTCGCCCGCGCTACCAAATACTTCTGCCATGCCTACGACGTTCCCGGACGGTCGAGGATTCAACCGCGCGGATTGGTGGGAATAGGGTCACCGTGAACGACGAAGCGGCTGCCGCCGACGCGAAATCGGCCGGATTACGATACATCGGCGACGATATGCCCGGCATTCGGCGGACCGCGCGAGGGAAGTCTTTTGCCTACGTCTCTCCGGACGGAAAGACCATCTGCGATCGCGCGACGCTTGATCGGATCGCGGCGCTCGCGGTGCCGCCCGCCTATACCGATGTCTGGATCTCGCCGCTGGCCAACGGCCACATGCAAGCGACCGGCCGGGATGCGCGCGGGCGCAAGCAGTATCGCTATCATCCGAAGTGGCGCGAGGTCCGCGACGAGACGAAGTACGCGCGCACGCTGGCGTTCGCCAAAGCGCTCCCGAAGATCCGCGAGAACCTGGACCGGGATCTTCGGTTGAGCGGTCTCCCCCGCAAGAAAGTGTTGGCCACGGTCGTGAGCTTGTTGGAAGCGACGACCATTCGCGTCGGCAACGAAGAATATGCGCGCGACAACGGGTCGTACGGACTCACGACCATGCATAACGCGCACGTCAAGGTCAGCGGTGGATCGATGCGGTTCTCGTTCCGTGGGAAGAGCAAGATCCGCCACGCGATTTCGCTTGCGGACCGGCGGCTCGCCAGGATCGTCCGCGGCTGTCAGGAGATCCCGGGGCAGCGCTTGTTCCAATACGTCGACGACGACGGTGAAGCGCACGCGATCGAATCGGACGACGTGAACGAGTACATCCGCGCTATCTCGGGCGAAGACTTCACCGCGAAGGACTTCCGCACGTGGGAAGGCACCGTCGCGTGCGCGATGCTGCTGGCCGACCGATCGCCGATCGACGCGGAGACCGAGCGCAAGCGTCAAGTCGCCGACGCCATGAAACTGGTCGCGACTCGCCTCGGCAACACGCCCACGGTCTGTCGCGCCTGCTACGTGCATCCCGCCATCCTTGCCACATATCTCGAAAACGGGACGCTCGGGCGGTTCCGCGCGGATGCGATTCGCAACGGCATGAGCGGTGAAGAACGCTCGGTCCTACGCCTGTTGCAGCGTTTACAGGGCTAGGGTCGTTCGGTCGTACGACCGCGCTGATATTGCGGCGGGCAGAACGCCTCGCCGCCGAGATGGTCGGCGGCCGCCCACGTCCAGCGCGGATCGCGCAGGTAGCCGCGCGCGAGCGCGATCATGTCGGCGTCGCCTGCCTCGAGGATCTGCTCGGCTTGTTCGGGCTTCGTGATCGCGCCGACAGCGATGGTCGGCAGGCCGCTCGAACGGCGGATCGCGGCAGAGTATTGCACTTGGTAGCCGGGCTTCACGTCGATGTGCTGATCCGGATGGAGGCCGCCGCTCGATACGTCGATGAAATCGCAGCCACGCGCTTTGAGCTGCTCCGCGAGCGCTTGCGACCCGTGGATGTCCCATCCGCCGGCGACGTGATCGGTTGCGGAGATACGCACGCCGAGCGGCTTCGACTCCGGCCAGACGGCGCGCACCACATCGAAGAGTTCGAGCGGGAAGCGCATCCGGTTCTCGAGCGAGCCACCGTAGGCGTCGGTACGCGCGTTCGAGAGCGGCGAGAGGAACTGGTGCGCGAGGTAGCCGTGCGCGAAATGCAACTCGATCACGTCGATGCCGAGACGATCGCAGCGACGCGCGGCCCCGACGAAATCGTCGCGCACTTTCTGCAAGCCTGCATCGTCGAGTGCGTGCGGCGTCTGCCAGTCGGCCTTGTAGGCGATCGCGGATGGCCCGACCGGCTGCCACGTATCGGTCGGCAGCGGTCCGCCCCACGGCGGCGGCGTGCCGGCCTTCCGACCGGCATGCGCGAGCTGGACACCGATCTTGGAATGCGCCCAGGTCCGCACGAACTGCACGACCCGCGCCATGCCCGCTTCATTGGCATCGCTGTAAAGGCCGAGGCAACGCGCGGTGATGCGGGCTTCCGGGCTCACGTGGGTCGCTTCGAAGAACGCGATCCCGGGGCCGGAGAGCGCCATGTGCCCGAGATTGACGACGTGCCAATCGCTGGCGCTGCCTTCGATCGAGGAGTACTGGCACATCGGCGAGACCACGATGCGGTTCTCGATCGTGAGCCCGCGCATGGTCAGCGGGCGGAACAGGAGCGGCGCTTTAGTCGTCACGCACGCCCAGTTCGTCGAGGTGGAGCAGCATCTCTTGCGGATCGGCGTAGACGCGATAGGCGCCCGACTGCTCCAGCTCTTGCTGGCCGTAGCCGCCCGCCAGGATACCGACGCCGAGGAAGTTCGCGCGACGTGCGGCGAGCATGTCCCAGACGCTATCGCCTACGACCATGGCTTGCGTCGCGTCGATGCCGAGCTTTTCGGCGGCCCGCAGGAACAGATCTGGATCGGGCTTGGCGCGCTTGACTTGATCGCGCGTGATGATCGGCACGTTCGCCGGGATCTGGAGCATGTCGAGCGCCGGCTTGGCGGTCTCGAGCGCGCCGCTGGTCGCGATCGCCCACGGCACGTTCGAGCGCGTCAGCTCCTTGAGTAGCTCGATCGCACCGGGCAACGGCTGTACCTGCGGCAAGAGTTTCGCGTATTCGGTCGCGTGACCGCGACGGAGTTTCTCGGCCGTCGCTTCGTCCACGTCGGCCACGCCGAGTTCGCGGGTGAGCGCGCGCATCAACAGTCCACCGCTCATGCCGATGCGGCGATGGATCTTCCAGACCGAGAGATTGAAGCCGCAGTCGCGCAACGACGTATGCCACGCCAGCACGTGCTGGTAGACGCTATCGACCAGCGTCCCATCCAAGTCAAAGATAAATGCAGCCATAGGTGACGGTTCGCCGAGCGGCGCGCCGTTACCGCTGCATGGTCCGCCGGCACCGCCGCAAGGGGTGCCTATCTTTTCATGCCGAGCGTAGGCGCGAAGCGCCGTAGTCGAGGGACCGCCTCAATCTATTGAGCCGGCTTCCCTTCTTCGTCAACCGTCTCGCCTTCGCCGTGGTGCATGTCTTTCTGGTCGTCCTTGTTCGGGTCCATGTCGGTATCGCCGAACACGCCCATGGCACGTTCCACGCGTTTCTCGCGCTCGAGGTCGTCGTCTTTCGGATTCATGGGTCTAGTCTACCCGATTGCGGGGTAAAACGTCGCATGAAAGTCACATCGATCGCCTATAGTGCCTATCCCGGGAAGAATGTACCGCAACTGCTGGCGTTTTACCGCGACGTGCTCGGCCTGAAGGTCGATCGTGCCCACCCGAGCGAGGATGCGGCCGAGTTGGTCGACTTTGATCTCGGGAACGACCAGTGGTTCACCCTCATGCCCGAGGCGTTTCTCGGCCGGTCGGCCGGCACCGGAGCGGGAGTCGTGTTCGAGGTCGACGACATCGACGCGGCGCTCGAAGCCGTCCGGGCAAGCGTCAAGAAGGCCGACGAGAAGGCGCAAGACTATCCGGGCTGCCGGACCGCCTCATTCGAAGATCCCGAGGGAAATAAGGTCGGACTTCACCAGGCGAAGTGAGGCGCCGCGAGCGACCTAGCTGTTGAGTTCGTATAGCTCGCCCCAGAACGGGACGTTGCGTCGCGGCTTGACGACACGACCACCGCTCCGGTTGAATCTGTTCTCCTTGTCGAAGAACTCGTTTACGAAGTAGTCCTCGAGATCAGATCCGTAGTAGATCACGTCGGTCTGGTAGACCGAGAGGATCGGATTCCCCGCCTCGCTCGGAGCCGAGGGAATGTAGCGGTGGGAGTAGATCGGGATCAACGGAGCGCCTGCGCCGATCTCTCGCGCGGCAATCTCGACGGCCGCTTCCATAGATTCAGGACGAAGAGCGCGGATTCGAGAGGCCAGGCCAGGCGTTCTCGTATCTTCGACTCGTCGCCATTCCGCCAATCGACGAAACCGTTGCCGATCGGCAAACCGATCGCCAGCAGCGCGCGAAGATCAGGCGGGAAGACGATTGCGTAACGTGCTTCGATTTCAGAGAACTCTGCGTCGCCCAGGCCGCGGTCGACTTGGACCGAGAATGGCGGTTCGGCAAGACGTTCGAGAATGTAGCCGAGGTCCTTCGAGACGCTCACTTCGTTCGCTCCTCGGGATGACACATTGGGGCGGTCCCTCGACTACGCGCTTCGCGCTACGCTCGGGATGACAATTTTTTGCGATCCATGGCTGCGCGCTTCGCGCTCTGCTCGGTCAGACGGAGCGGTTCGCAATGTGCACAATGCGACGTGCGAGTTTGGTCTTGGGATGGCCGGGGGTCGAACCCGGACGTTCTTTCGAACTGCAGATTTTCGCACCACTATAGTTTTCACTACCGCTTGCGCGTTTGTGGTCCGGACTGTGCCTTGACCGTGTGAAACGAGTTTCAGGTAGGTCGCGCCCGTCCAGTCTCTACACCTTCTCCACTTTCGCGAAGCTTGGCTCGGCGTCGTCACGCGGCGTTCCGCAGAGAGTTCACCGACTTTGAGCGCATCCCGTAGGCGGTTTCCCCTCCTACGGCTCAACGATGTCAAGTCTGCTGTGTCTGCCAATTCCACCACCATCCCAGGCGGTTGTTACTGCTGGTAGTGTTCTACCACGTCGGCGGGGCGTAAGGAAGCTTCTTCAGGGTCTTGGCCGGCGTCGCGGCGGGCGCGACGTTGGCGGAGGAGATCCCAGAAGCGATCGAGCTGGACTTCGATCGACGCGAGACGTTCGGCATCGGCGGGCATCAGGACGGCCGTCTCTTCGCGCGCGCGAAGGTCGTGTTCTTCTTCGACGAGAGCGTTGATGTGGCCGAGGATGTCTTTATCTGTCATTGCGCGTTCATTCCCCAAGATGCGAGAGCAAAAACTGCAATCCGCCGCCGAACATGGCCAGCGAATCGCGGTACGCCAGGGTCATCTCGTGGGTCTCGTTCGGAAAGACGGCCGTCCGTACCTCGACGCCCTTCGCGCGGAGACGGAGCGCAAGGTCCTCGCCCTGCGAGAACGGCACGTTGCGGTCGTCGTCCCCCTGCGCGAGGAAGACCGGCGAGGTCCACGTCGCCAGTGCGGCGACCGGCGAGGCGTCGTAGGCGATCTTCCGCTCCGCGGGCGTGCCGACGTGCTCCCCGTAATCGGCGTCCATGATGGTCGCCCAATTGTGGACGCCCGCCATATCGAATCCGACCTTGAAGATGTCGGACCGGCGCGCCAGCCCGAGCGCGGTGATGTAGCCACCGTACGAGAGCCCGTAGATCCCGACGCGCTTGGGATCGACGTCGGCACGCGAGAGCAGATAGCGCGTGCCGCCCATCAGGTCGAGATACTCGCTCCCCCCGCGCTTGCCCTTACGCTTGGCTTCGCGGAAGTCGTGGCCGTACATGATGCCGCCGCGGTAGTTGATCGAGACGACCACGCAGCCGCGATTGGCGATGTATTGATTGGTCTCGTAGAGATTTGCATAGGCTTCCATGTAGTGAAATCCCGGCAGCATCTGGCGCTCGGAGCCCCCGTGCGTGAAGATCACGCCGCAGTGCGTGGCCTTGCCGTCGTTCGGGACGAAGACTTCGCCGTGCAACAATAGGCCGTCGGTCGAGCGGAACGTCACCAACTGCGGTTGCACGACCGCGTCGGAAGGATACGAGCCGGAGTTCGGCCCGAGCGCGACCATGGCACCGCTCGCGCTACGGGCCATCACCGTCGGGACGGTCTTCCAACCGGCGTCGACATAGGCGACCCCGCCGCCGGCAAGCGCCGCGGGGAACCACTGATCCGACGTCCCGTTCGTGATCTGCTGCGGACCGCCGCTCGACCCGACGCTCCAGATGTGCCGGCGATCGATGTCGCCTTCGTTGGTCGCGTAGACCACGCGCGAATCGTCGACCGACGCCACCGCGCTTTCGGCTTCGAAGTTCCCGTGCATCAGCGCACGCGCGGGGCCGCCATTCGCGGAGACGCCCCAGAGCTGGCGCCAGCCGCTCCGCTCCCACGGGAAGACGATCGTTCCGTCGGCCAGCCAGAAGAGCTGGTCGTTGGCATCGATGTTATAGAACTCTTGGCCGCGTCCGGGCGTCGCCCGGAAGATGCGGCGCGCGTTCCCGCTGCTCGCATCCGCGACCCAGATCTCCCACGGCGCTTCGGGCACGTCGACGTACGGATCGGCTTCTTCGCGATCGCCGGGCAGCCGCACGAACGCGACGCGCTTGCCGTCGGGCGACCAGGCGGGCGCGTAATCCTGGGTGAACCCGGGCGTCGCGTACACGTAGTTCTTCGCATCGAAATCGTAGATCACCACGAAGCCGTGATCGCCACGCCCGTTGGTGAACGCGAGCTTGGAACCGTCCGGCGAGAATCGCTCGTCGCGGATATTTCCGCGAATCGTCAGCAACGTCTGCGGCTTGCCGACCGCCTTGAGAGTCGCGCCGTCCCACGTCAGGAGCTCGCTCTTGAGCGCCCCGCGTTGCGCGAAGATCAGCCGCGTTCCGTCCGGCGAGAGGTACGGCGAGCTACCTGTGCCCGCGCGGATCGGCACGCCACCGTGCGTGTCGGTCACCCAGATCGCCTTGTCCGGTGGGTCCGGCAGCGAGCGCGGATTCGGCACTTCGCCCTCGCGATTGTACCCGCCGCCGCGGGTGTAGGTGAGCGCGCCGCCGTCGTGCGAGAACGCGAGCGCGCCGATCTCTTCGCCGTCGTCGCCGTCGAAGGCGGTGACGCGCTTGGCCGCGCCGTCGCGCGCGACGTAGACGTTGCGCAGGCCGCGCTCGTGAGCGACGTAGGCGATCGTGGTCCCGTCGGGCGAGGCGGCCAGTTCCGCGATATAGGGTGCCGACAAGACGGCATCGAGCGAGAAGTGCGGTGCCGGAGCGGACGCTCCGATGCACGAGAACGAAACGATAAGTGCGAGAGCCACCCGACGCAGCGACATGCAGAGCCTCCGTTACGAGATCAGTGCAGACCGCCTTCGCGTCGTATCAGCAGATATCCCATAAGCAGATCGGACGAGGTCGCCGTCGCGCTTGCGAGGGCGGTGAGCTCGAAGACGGCGTCCAGCACGATCAAACCGGCGGGTAGGATATCCGCGCGCTGGGGGTTCATACCGGGAAGCAGCTGACGCTCCGCGAGCGGCATCGCGCATAGGCGCGCGAGCGTGCCCATGACATCCGCGCGGGCGATCCCGGCCGTGACGAACGGCGTGCGATCGCCACGCATCAGCGAAGCGGCCGTAGTCGCGCTTCCGCCGACCAGCGCGAGCCGGTCGATCGGCGGGAAGTCGCGCATCGGCGCGAGGGTCGCGCGCGCGATATCGCGAGCCCGTGCGACGGTCGACGCTTCGACCGGTCCGCCGGTGCCCGCGAGTCCCGGGCAGGTCTCGGTCAGGCGCACCGCACCGACCTCGCACGAGACGACGCGTTCGGGAAAGATGCCGGTGCCGACCGCGTACTCGGTGCTCCCACCGCCCGTATCGATCACGCCGATGGTGCCGCCGTCGGCCGGCAGCGCCGCGACCGCGCCGCGATACGACGCGAGCGCTTCTTCGTCGCCGGTGAGCACGTGTACGGGCGCGCCGACGACCTTCTCGACGCGCGCCGCAAAGGCCGCACCGTTCTCGGCGCGGCGCACGGCGCTGGTCGCGATCGCGACCACGCTCTCCGCGCGGCCGCGGATCGAACTCTCGTGAGTGCGGACGGCCGCGATCGTTCGCGCGATCGCTTCGTCGCCGAGTCGACCGCGTTCGCGCAGACCTTCACCCAGGCGGGTGCCGATCGAGCGCGCGAAGACGACTCGCGGCGGCGATTCGTCGAGGTCGGCCAGGAGTACGCGGGTGGAGTTGGTGCCGATCGAGACGATCGCGTTCATGCATCGAAGCGCGCGGCGCGCTGCTTCTTCTTCAAGTAGTGCCGCTGTTCGGCGGGCATGTCGCCCGAAGGTTGCCGGTCTTCGCTCTCGCGCAAGAAGCCGGCGATCTGGTCTTCCAACGCGTCGTCGGTGATCTGCGGCGCGAGCGTTACCGACGGGCGGCGCCCTTCGTGCAGTTCGAAGCTCAGGATCTTGCGACCGGTCAACCCGCGCTCGTAGTAGGCGCGGTAGTGATCGACGTCGATCAAGGGTGCGCTTGCGAGGTCGCCCGTCTCCAGACGGACGGTCGCGCCGTAGGCGCTGATGTTGAGGACCTGGCCGCGGACGAGCGTCGGCAAACGAGCTTACTTGGGCGGCGCCGGGCTCGGCTTGACGAAGACGATCGCCTCGTTCGGGCTGACCAGACGGAGGCGGTCGTGGATCTCGGGAATCGCGCCCTCCGGATCGGCCAGGCGGCGAAGCTCTCGCAGTTGGGTCCGCTTGCGCGCTTCGAGCACTTTGATATCGCTCTGGACCGAGGCGAGTTCGTGGGCCATCGCCACGTTCTCCCCGATCACCCGGGCGAACTGGATCCCGACCAGCAAGAAGACGATCGAGGCGAGCGCGGCGACGCCGAGGCGCCCGAGAAAATGCAAAAAACCGGACGTGCGCGGAGGACGCTTCACGTCTGCGGTCGGTCTTTTCCTAGTCGCTCGCCCTGCCAAGCGCCTAGTCGCCGGTATTTTCGATAGCGCGCCTCCAGCAACGACGGTGCGTCCAACGTCGCGAGCTCGGTAAGCGAGGCATCGATCGCCTCGAGTACTAGCGCCACCACGCCTCCCGGATCGCGGTGTGCACCACCCAACGGTTCCGGCACGATCTCGTCGATGATGCCGAACCCAGCCAGGTCTTGAGCGGTAAGTTTCAACCGGCTTGCCGCTTCTTCCGCTTTGGCGGCATCGCCCCACAGGATCGCGGCGCAACCCTCGGGCGACGCGACCGAATAGACGCTGTGTTCGAGCATGATCACGCGGTCCGCGATGGCGAGCGCCAGGGCTCCGCCGGAACCGCCTTCGCCGATCACGGTCGCGACGATCGGGACCCTGGCAAGGGTGAACTCATACAGGCATGAGGCGATGGCTTCGCCCTGCGCGTGTTCCTCGGAGGCAAGGCCCGGGTCCGCGCCCTTGGTATCGACGAACGTGACGATCGGCAGGCCCAAGCGCGAGGCCAGATGGGCGAGGCGTTTGACCTTACGATAGCCCTCGGGGGTGACCATCCCGAAGTTGCGGTGCAGGTTCTCTTTGGTATCCCGCCCGCGCTGCTGGGCGATCGCGACCACGGCCCGGCCGCGCAACAGGGCGAAACCGCCGACGATCGCGTGATCGTCGCGGAAGTGCCGGTCGCCGTGAAGTTCGTCGAAACGGTCGAACTGCGAGACGTAGTCGAGCGAGGTCGGGCGGCTCGGATGGCGCGCCATGTGGACCTTCTGCCACGGCGTCAGCGTTCCGAAGACCTCGAACTGGATCTCGGCGTATTTGGCCTCGAGCGCCTGGATCTCGCTCGACATGTCGAGCGGCTGGCTGGCGTTGACGGAGCGCAGTTCGGCGATCCGCTTTTCGAGTTCGAGGAGGCCCTTCTCGCGTTCCACGATCAAATTCACTTCAGGCGTTCCTCGCGCGCGATCCGGCTTCGACGTATTCCAACAGACGGATCAACGTCGCTTTGAGATCGTGGCGATCCACGACGGCATCGATGTGGCCCTTCTCGAGCAAGAACTCCGCCGTCTGGAACTGTTCCGGAAGCTTCTGGCGGATCGTCTGTTCGATCACGCGCCGGCCCGCGAAGCCGATCATCGCTTTGGATTCGGCCAGGATCACGTCGGCCTCGAATGCGAACGACGCCGAGACGCCGCCGGTCGTCGGATCGGTAAGGACGATCCCGAAGAACAATCCGCTCTCCATCAAGCGCGCGACGGCCGCAGTCGTCTTGGCCATCTGCATCAGCGCGAGCATGCCCTCTTCCATGCGCGCGCCGCCGGATGCGGTGAAGACGATGCACGGCAGCTTGCGCTGGTGGGCGCCTTCGAGCAGTTGGGCGAGCCGCTCGCCGACGACCGAACCCATGGTTCCGCCGCGGAAATGGAAATCCATAACGCCGAGCGCGACGTCGTGGCCGCCGATGTTGGCGAATCCGCAGACGGCCGCTTCGGTCAGCCCGCTCTTCTCCCTATCGCCGGCGAGTTTGACCGGGTAGGACTTCTTATCGACCCAGCCGAGCGGATCGATCGGCAAGACGTCGCCGCCGATCTCGACGAAATCGCCGTCCACGATCATCGCGATCCGATCGTAGGCGTTCATCCGGAAATGGTGACCGCACTTGGGGCAGACGTCCAGATTGGCCGAGAGGTCGCGCCGGTAGAGCACTTCGCCGCACTTGGGGCACTTCGACCAGAGCGCCGCATCGCGCGATTCGTCGGTCTTATTGCGGCGTATCTGCAACCACTCCGGCATCGCCACTAGTTCGCCGGCTTCCCGAAGAAGCGCGTCGCGTACAGTTTACGGAGCTGCTTGAGATAGTTGAAGATCTCTTTTTGGTTGAGCTTCGATTCGCCGACGACGCGGTCGGTGAAGACGTACGGGATTTCGAGCGCCTTGCCGTAGTGCGCCTTCGCGACGACTTCGAGCCCGATCTTGAAACCGATCGGATCGAGTTCGACGCCGACGAGCGCGTCGCGACGGACCAACAAGAATCCGCTGGTGATATCGTTGATCGGCGTGAGCGGACGGGCCAGCATGCAGGCGATCTTCGAGGTGATGATGCGCTTCTTCGGCCAGTTCTCGATCCCGCCGCCGGGCACGTAGCGGCTCCCGATCGCGAGGCCGTACCGACCGGATGCGAGCGCTTCGACCATCTTCGGCACGATCGTGATGTCGTGGCTGAAATCGCCGTCCATGCACCCGACCGCAAGCGACTCGGGGCGTGCGAACTTCCAACCGTCGATCACGCCGCTCGAGAGTCCGAGTTTGCCGGGGCGATGCAGACAGCGGACCGGGAGCTCGGCCGAGAGACGTTCCACGATCGCGCCGGTTCCGTCGGGCGAGTTGTCGTCGACCACCACGATCTCACCGTCGAGGTCGTTGGCCTTGAAGACGCCATCGACCGCGCGCAGCAGCTTTTCGATGCCGCCGGCTTCGTTGTAGGTCGGGATGACGAATGAAAACGGATAATTGCCCATCGCTAACCGGGGTCTATACGACGCACAAAGCGCCGTGGCCTAGCCGTCGGTCAGATAGTTGATGG
>JBEPVY010000069.1:0-11613 GCA_041690835.1 Vulcanimicrobiota bacterium
TTGCGCCGACGTAGCTCAGTTGGTAGAGCAGCTGATTCGTAATCAGCAGGTCAGCGGTTCGAATCCGCTCGTCGGCTCCATCTCAAACCCCGCCGTTGCGGGGCTTTTTGCTTCTCTAAGGCCGCGTGCGCGGCGCTCGTAGCGGCGCGCACGCGAGGCTGGAGCGCTTAGCGGCCCTTCGTCTTCGTACAGGTCATGTTGTCGGCGTCGGTCCACTTGCCACCCGCTTGCATCTCGGTGTGATCGCGCAGGTGCGCGGGGTCCGGCATGCCCTCCGTCTCGCGCGTGCGCGACGAGGTCGCGCCGTACATGGCGTGGCCGGCGAACGCCAGCATGCCGCTCGGGAGTACCGAGCCGAGCTGCGTCCAGGATCCGCCCGAGCTGTCGGAGCCGACCTCGAAGAAACGCCCGAGCTTTCCATCGTACCCGATGTAGCCGGTGACTTCGTAGCCCGGCGCGTTGAAGACGAACGCGAGCGTATCCGTGCCGGCTAGCGTGCTGTAGGTGATGTTCCCGCGCGTGGCGTTGCCCGCTTCGTTGACGGATCGGCACGACCACGTACCGAGGAACGGTCGTACGAACATCATCGGTTGGCTGTTCGCGCCGATACACGCGATCAGCAATGCTGCAGAGAGAAGACGATGCATGGACAATTTCCTTTCGCCGACTTCTAGCCTTTGACGTAGATGAAGAGCGAACACCGTCCGTCGGCGCCGATATTCACGCTCGCTCGGTAGACGTGTCCCTCGGGAGCGGGGACCGGTTCGGAGTCGTTGCAATGCTTCGAGCGAGCTTCGATCAGATCGGGACGGCCTTTCACCTGAATTGTGTACGTCTCGCCGGGATCGATACTGACGCTCCCGAGCGAGACGGAGTTCCGCATCGCGACATCGACGCGCACGACTTCGTGCGTGCGGTTGATGGTGTTGAACGAAAACGGCGTGCCGGCCGTCCCCGGAAGAGCGCCCGCGAGCGCGAGAGCGAGCGCGGCACTGACCGCCTTGGTCGCGATGTTCATGCCTGCGCCCTTTGAGCGGGGACGGATGAGCGCCTGCCTGCGTTGAACCCCTGCGGATGAAGATTTTTCTCGCCCTGGCGATGCTCCTGACATCCGCCTCTGTTCCCGCGACGTCGGCGACCGCGCCCACGATGAGCGCACACGTGATCCTGAACGCGACCACCACCGGCACGGGCCAGGCGATCGCGTTGCCGCAGGGCCACGCGCGGGTCATCGCGACCATCGTCGAGATCCCGGTCGGCTACGCGCCCGGTTACCACGAGCACCCGTATCCGCGCTACGCCTACGTGCTCTCCGGCCATCTCGACGTTCAGGACGAACACGGCGGCACGCGCCACTACGCACCGGGTGACTTCATGATCGAGACCGTCGCCGGCTGGCACCGCCCGCACGTCGCAGGTAACACCCCGGTCAAGCTCCTCGTGATCGATCAGACGCCGGTCGACTCCAAGACGAATACCATCTCCAAGTAAGTCCGCGCGTGCTGGTAACCATCATCGGCCTGGTCGCCGGGACGTTGACGACGGCGGCGTTCGTGCCGCAGGTCTTGCGCATCTGGAAACGCCGCTCTGCGGCCGACATCTCCGGTTTCGGCGTGACCATGCTGACCATCGGCGTCGCGCTCTGGATGATCTATGGGATCGAGGTCGGATCGCTCCCGATCATCCTCGCGAACGCCGTGACGCTCGCGCTCAACCTGTCGATCCTCGGCCTCAAGGTCCGGCATCGCTGAACGCTTTCAGCGCATAGGCTTAATCGGGCGCGGCAGGGGTGCTAAATCTCTCCGGGCAACCTAGCCGTCGTGCCGAGAATTAAGCGCAAATGGTCGCGCGTGACCTCGCAAGAGCGTCGCACCTGTGAATCCCCGGGCTGTGAGGTCCTGGCCAAAGAGCGATGCCTCCAAGGCAACTGCGGTCAGCAGCATTGCGAAGAACATAAGGGCGGCCACTCGGCGATCCACACGCTGCTCAAACAGCGCGCCAAAGCACAGCGCTAGCGGACGTCTGCGCGACCCGGCGCGAACGCGCACCCCTCGGCGATCGCCGCAACGGAGAGTTTTTGATCCACGGTGGCGAGCCGGATCTGTACCTGCAAGGCAAGTGCAAGATACGCGGCATCGTAACACGTGAGATGGCGTGTCCGAGCGAGCGCAAGAATCGTGTGCGGGTCCGGCGCCTCGATCGTAAGCGGGAGTGCGAGGATTTCGGAGAGCGCAATCCCGGTCGATATTTCATCGATGCGCCCGCGCCGCTCGGCCGCGAGTAGAGCGTGGGTGACCTCGGGAATAAAATTCGGCGGGACGCACGCACCACGAGCGGCGAGATATTCTACGGCCGCATCGGCCTCGGGGGACGTCTCATCCTCCAACATCCATGAAATGACCGTGCTGGCGTCGACGACGATCATCAGTGCCGGCCCTCGTCTATGAGCTCGCGTGCGCTGATACTAGGCCCCTTCAGGCGGGTCTTTAGCGAGCGTAGGCGCTCGATGGCCAACTGGCCGCGCGTTTTCCTCTCGGAATCGATGGGCGAGAGTTCGGCGACAGGCTCGCCGTTGCGGGTGATCAGAATCGTCGCGCCGCCGAACGCTTCGTCGACGAGAGCTGGAAAATGGGTCTTTGCCTCGAAGATTCCAACGCTTTTCACTATACTAGTCTATCAGACTAGTATGACAGGGTCAACCTTCACTCGTCAACGGCGACACCGAGCGTCAGAGCGCGATGTCGAGTCCGATATCCAGCGATCCGGCGCCGTGGGTGAGCCAGCCGACCGAGATCAGGTCGACGCCTGTTTCGGCGATCGGGGCGATCGTCTGGGCGTTCACGCGGCCCGATGCTTCGGTCAAGAAGCGCCGGTCGACCAACGCGACCGCTTCGCGCAGTTGCTCCGGCGACATGTTGTCGAGCAGCACTGCGTCGATCGGCAGGTCGAGCGCTTCCCGGAGTTGATCGAGCGAGTCGACTTCGAGCTCGATCTTCACCAGATGCGCGACCGAGGTGCGCGCGCGTCGGACCGCTTCGGTCACCGAGCCTGCGAGCGCGACGTGATTGTCCTTGATCAGCACCGCATCGTCGAGACCGAACCGGTGATTGCCGCCGCCCCCGCAGCGGACCGCATACTTCTGTAACGCGCGTAGTCCGGGGATCGTCTTGCGCGTGTCGACGACGCGTGCGCGAGTGTGCGCGATCGCATCCACGAGCGTGCGCGTCGCGCTCGCGATGCCGCTCAATCGGCAGAGCAGGTTGAGCGCGGTCCGTTCGCCCGTCAGCACGGCACGCGCGCTCGCGTCGACCGTCGCGATCGTCTCGCCGGCCGCGACCCGTTCGCCGTCGTGCTTGGCGACGGCGCACCGGGCCGATGGAACGAGCAGTTCGAAGGCGAGCTGCGCGCACGCGAGCCCCGCGACCACGCCCGCGTCGCGCGCGACGAACCGGGCGGTCGCGCGCGCGCCTTCCGGCACGATCGCATCGGTCGTCAGATCGCCGCCGTGCGAGAGATCTTCGAGCAGGCCGGCGCGCACCACCGGTTCGATCAGCAGGCGATGGAGTTCAGGCATGGGCTGGTTCGATTCTCACAAAGGAGCGATGGGCGAGAGACGGCTCGGATGTCGGAAAGTCGCTGCGGTAGTGGGTCCCGCGACTCTCTTCGCGGTCGAGCGCGGCGGTGGCGATCAGCCGTCCGATCAGCAGCAGATTGGTCAGGGTCGCGGAGCGAGGTGCTACGTCGGCTTCCAGCCCGGCGATGAGTGCGAGGGCCGATTGCAAGCCCTGACGGGTCCGTTCGACGCCGACGTCGTCGTACATGGCCGTCCGGAGGCGTTCGATGGTCGCGTCGTCGTCGATCAGCGGATCGTCTGCGCGAATCGGAACGCCGGCGCTCCGTGCCGGAACGTCGGATGCGGCGATATCGTCTGCGACCCGACGCGCGAAGACGAGCGCTTCGAGCAGCGAGTTGCTGGCCAGCCGGTTGGCTCCGTGCACGCCGGTCGCACTCGTCTCGCCGCACGCCCACAGGCCCGCGATCGAGGTGCGGCCGCGTTCGTCGGTCGCGACGCCGCCGATCATGTAGTGGGCTGCGGGCGTCACCGGGATCGGCATCACGCGGGGATCGATGTGCGCTTCCATGCAACTCGCGAAGACGGTCGGGAACATGCGCGGAAACTCCTCGCCGACCGCAACGACGGCATCCAGCACGACCGTATGGCCGCCGCGTTGACGGTCGAAGATGGCGCGCGCGACGATATCCCGCGGTGCGAGTTCCGCGTCCGGATGGATCCCGACCATGAACCGGTCGCCCGTATCGTCCAGCAGGACCGCGCCTTCGCCGCGGATCGCCTCGGTCACCAACGGAAGCGGATCGCGATCGACCGCGAGCGCGGTCGGATGGAACTGCACGAACTCCATATCGGCGAGCATCGCGCCGGCGCGCGCGGCGATCGCGATACCGTCGCCGGTCGCCTCGGCCGGATTGGTGGTGTAGCGGAAGAGCCGGCCGCATCCGCCGGCGGCCAAGATGGTCGCATCGGCACGGACCACGAACGCTTCGCCGGTCCGCACGTCGTGCGCGTAGACGCCGGTCGTGCGATCGCCCTTAAGGATCAGGTCGTCGGCGTGCGCATATTCGACGATCCGCAGGTTCGAGCGCTCGCGCGCGGCCGCGACAAGCGTGCGTAAGACCTCGGCTCCGGTCGCGTCGCCGCCGGCTTTCACGATCCGCCGGCGCGCATGCCCGGCCTCGAGACTGAGGGCTGCTTCGCCGGTCGCGGTCGCGTCGAAATGCGCGCCGAGCGCGCGGAGCGCCGCGATCCGCTCGGGTGCGTCGCCTGCCAGGATCTCCACGGCGTGCGCGTCCGCGATACCGGCGGCCGCGCGCAGGGTGTCGGCCGCGTGTAGGGCCGGCGCATCGTCGCTTCCGAGTGCGGCCGCGATCCCGCCTTGGGCCCAGGCGGTCGCCGCGCCCGATCCGAGCGCGGTCTTGCAAAGGACCACGACGTCGCTCGTGCGTGGAAGTTGGAGCGCGGTCGAGAGGCCGGCCACGCCCGCGCCGATCACCACGCTCGCGCAGCGGATCTCGTTCGAGGTCACTTCATCAAGGCGAACATGCGGTCGACCGACGCGCGGGCGCGTCCGGCGATGCGTTCGTCGACGGTCACTTCGTACTGCATCGTCTCGAGCGAGCGCAGGATCTTGGGGAGGGTGTTGCGTTTCATGTGCGGGCAGAGATTACACGGTTTGACGAAGTCGATCTCCGGAAAGCCGACGCTGACGTTGCTCGCCATCGAACACTCGGTGATCATCACGACGCGCGGCGGAGCCTTCGCACCGAGATAGTCGATCATCTGCTGGGTCGAGCCGACGTAATCGGCCTCGGCCAGCACGTCGGGCGGGCACTCCGGATGGGCGAGCACGATCAGCCCCGGATCGCCGTCGCGGTACGTGCGGATCTCGCTTGCGGTAAAGCGCTCGTGGACTTCGCAGTGACCCTTCCAGGCGAGGATCTCGATCTCGGGGACCTGCGTCTGCACGTACTTCGCCAGGTACTCGTCGGGGATGAACAGGATCCGCTCCGCGCCGAGCGCGCGCACGATCCTGACGGCGTTGCCGCTGGTCACGCAGACGTCGGACTCGGCCTTGACCTCGGCCGACGTGTTGACGTACGTGACGACCGGAACGCCCGGATATTTCTCGCGCAGAAGGCGGACATCGGCGCCGGTGATCGAGTCGGCAAGCGAACATCCTGCGCGCAGGTCCGGCACCAGCACCGTCTTGGACGGGTTGACGAGCTTGGCCGTCTCGGCCATGAAGTGCACGCCGCAGAGCACGATCACGTCGGCCTGCGCTTGGGCCGCTTCGTAAGCGAGTGCGAGCGAATCGCCGACGATATCGGCGACCGTATGGAAGATCTCCGGCACCTGATAGTTGTGCGCGAGGATGACGGCGTTCCGTTCGCGTTTGAGGCGATTGATCGCGGCGACGTAGGGTGCGTAGAGCGGCCACTCCGCAGCCGGGAGGATGTGCGATGCGCGTTCGTAGATCGCGCGCGTCTCGCGCTCCACCTCGTCGGTGAACGGAAGGGCCTCGGAGACGCTCACGGCGTGGCGGTCGGCTGCGGCGGCATCGCGGAGGCGACCGGAACGGGCGTCGGGCTCGGCGCCACGACGGGTGCGAATGCGAACGAGTTGCGAAACGCGATCGCCGACGGAGTCTTCGCAAAGCCGAGCGGCCCGGCCGCGACGATCATCGCGAGTTCGTCGCCGCTCAGCGTGATGTCGATCAGATGCTCGATCCCGCCCTTCTTGTCCACGCAGACGCTCTCGAGCCCGGGAGAACCGGCGACGGTACGGTTGGCCGTACTCGCGACCTTGCAGCCGCTGCCCTGCGCGTACGAATCGCGCAGACCGCGAAAGGTCGCGGGGGTCGCATCCGGCGCGATGCCCGGCTTGTAGCGGAAGACCGTGACCGTATATGCCGCGGAGTTCGTGTCGAACTCGTAGATGCGATAGAGGCCGTCGACGGTCGCATCGCTCGGGTGCTTCGCAACGGTCGGCGTGCCCGGAAAGGACGCGGTAAACCCGGCGTCCGGCGCCGCGTACGGCACCCAGGTCAAGGCGGCTCCGGCCGGCACGGCCGAGAAGGCGAACGCAACGGCGAGAGCGGGGGCGAAGAGGCGCATGTTCATGCGTTTCCCTTCGCGCCGTTCGTGCGAGACCCTAGGGATGCGCGCACGGGTCAGCCCTTCGGGACGAACCGTAGGGCGAGTCCGTCGATGCAATAGCGCAGATGCGTGGGCGCGGGACCGTCGTCGAAGATGTGGCCCAGGTGGCCGCCGCAGCGGCGGCAGTGGACCTCGGTCCGCTTTTCGACCAGCTCGTAGTCGTCGTGGGTCCGGGTCGCGTTCGGCAGCACCGTCCAGAAGGACGGCCAGCCCTCGCCCGCGTCGTACTTGGCTTTGGATGAGAACAGGTCGAGATCGCAACCATAGCAGTGATAGAGACCGGTGCGGCGCTCGTCGTTGAGCGGACTCGAACCGGCCGGCTCCGTGCCGCCCTCGCGCAGGATGTTGTAGCGAGCGTCGCCGAGCAAGCGGCGCCACTTGTCGTTCGTGTGGGTGACTTCGTACCCAGCCGACGCGGCCGGCGTTCGACGCGCGATCAGGGCGACTGCGGCAACGCCGCCGATCGCGGCAAGGAAGGCTCCGCGACGCATCAGACCGTCGGCACGTGGCATACGATACCATTCCGTTCCGCGTAGCGCTGATGATAGGCCTCGGCCGGATAGAACGTCGTCGCTTCGGTCACTTCGGTCGCGATCGGCTTGCCGAGGGTCGCCTGGAGCGCGTCGCGCGAGGCGATCGCGGCCCGTTGCTGCTCGGCGTCGAGGAAGAAGATCGCCGAGCGGTACTGCGTGCCGACGTCCGGGCCCTGACGGTTCATCTGGGTCGGGTCGTGCATCTGCCAGAACGCAGCGAGCAGACGGTCGTAGGAGACGACCGCGGGATCGAAGGTCACCTCGACGGCCTCGGCGTGGCCGGTCGTGCCGGAGCAGACCTGCGGATAGGTGGGATCGACCGTGTGACCGCCGGTGTAGCCGGAGACGGCCTCGTCGACGCCGGGGATCTGATGGAAACCCGCCTCGACTCCCCAAAAGCAACCGGCGGCGAAAATGGCTTGCTGACTCATACACTCATAGAACGCATTTGACCGGGTCTTTGGATGCGTTCCGGATGGAATCGCGTCAGCGCTTCACGCGATGCCAGAACTGGAGGCCCATCGGGAGCGCCGCCGGTGCGATCGGCGTGAGTCCGAGGCCTTCCAGATCGGCCGGGACGACCGCGCCGAGACGATTCGAGTACAAGAAGATGGCGGGCACCTCGCGCGCGGCGAGCACTTGGTAGCGATCGAGCGCGGCCCGTGCGGCCGCGGGAGTCGACGCGGTCCGGGCGGTCTCGATCGCGCGATCGATCGCGGGATCGCTGTAGAAGCCCAGGTTGTAGCCGCCGTTCGCGCGAGTCTGGCCGGATTGGAACGTCTGGTAGTCGTCCGGATAGGGTCCGAGGATCCGGCCGCGCAGCGCGAGCTGGAAGCGCGAGTTGTGGACGTCGTCGAAGAACGTCTGCAGCTCTTCGTTCTGCAGGATGCAGTCGATCCCGACCGCGCGGAAGTTCTCCTGGATCAGCTCGGCGATGTTCGAGGCGATCGCGTCGGTGGCACCGCCGGTCGTGAGCGTGATGCGCATCGCGACGCCGTTCTTCGAACGGACGCCGTCGTGCAGACGCCAGCCCGCACCGTCCAGAAGCGCGCGCGCCTTGGCCGGGTCGTACGCGTACGCCGTCAGGTGCGGGTTGTAGTACGGCGAGAACGACGGCAGCGGGCCGTTCAAGATGTCGGCCTGTCCGCTCATCAGGCTGTTCACGATGAAGCGCCGGTTGAGCGCATACATCATCGCCTGACGGACCGCGCGTTCGTGGATGAACGGGATGCCGGGATCGTGGAAGTTCGGGAGCAGATAGAACGTGACGTTCCACGGCCAGTTGACGAAGCGGTGGTTCCCGCGGAGCCGGTCGTGGACGCGCCACAGATTCGGCGGGATGTCGGTCACGTCGACTTCGCCCGCATCGACGGCGGCGTAGAGCGAGTCCTGTTGCGGGTAGACGCGGAACGCGACCTCCGGCAGGATCGAGGGCTTGCCCCAATACGACGGATTGCGTCCGAGGATCATGTAGGCATCCGAGACGCTGCGTTCGATCCGGAACGGGCCGCTCACCAGCGGATCTTGATTGAAGGCCGCATCGGTGTTGACGAAGTCGGCCTCGGCCTTCGAGTCCGGCGCGAATTTTCCGAGCGCGTGTTTCGGGAGCGGCAGGGTGTCGTGCGCGAGTGCGTTCGGCAGAAACGCAGGCGACGGCGCGCTCAAGCGGATCTCGACGGTCCGCTTGTCGAGCGCGCGGATCGAGCGCATCAGCGCGAAGTCCGACGTATTGCCGGCGATCACGTTCGGATTGATCATCAGCCGGATGGTGAAGACGACGTCGTCCGCATCCAGCGGTACGCCGTCGGACCAGACGGCTTTGCGCAGATGCAGGACGTAGCGCGTCCCGCCGTCGGTCACCTCGACCTTGCTCGCAAGGCTGGTCGACCAGCGGGGCAGCATGTCGGGTCCGAGGTCGATCAGCGGCGTATAGATCAACTGCTCGACCATGCTCGACGCACTCGAGATCGAGGTGACCGGGTTGAGCCCGTCGGGCCCGGCGATCCAGGCCGTGACGATCAGATCCGGATCGCGCGTCTCGGCCCGACGCGCACCCCCGCAACTCGCCAGGAACGCGACGGCTAGCGCCAGCGCGATGGAGCGTCTCACGATCCGGCCACCCCTTCGTCGCGGCCTTCGCGCAGCCAGTCGCCGACGAAGTTGAACGCGCACACGGTCGCCAGGATCGCGATCCCGGGCGGCGCGATCAGCCACCAGGCACCCGCGAACAGATCGCTCTGCGCGCTCGAGAGCAGGTTGCCCCAAGACGGCATCGGCGCGCGCACGCCGATGCCGAGGAACGAGAGCGCCGTCTCGGAGAGCATCGCGCTTGCGACCATGAAGGTCGTGGTGGTGACGATCGTGCCGCCCGCGTTCGGAACGATGTGACGGAAGATGATCCGTGCGTCGCCGGCGCCGACCGCGCGCGCCGCTTCGACGAAGAGCCGTTCCTTGAGCGAGAGCACTTCGCCGCGCACCAAGCGCGCCGGCCCGAGCCACGAGGTCACGCCGATCACCAGCATCAACGCGGCCAAGCTTCCGTGGAACATGGCGGCCAGGAAGAGCAGCAAGAAGAGCGTCGGGACCGAGAGGAAGACATCGACCAGGCGCATCATCGCGGTATCGACCCAGCCACCGTAGTAGCCGGCGGTCGCACCGTAGGCGGTCCCGATCAGCATCGCGACCGCCGCCGCGATCGCGCCGACCGAGAGCGTGATGCGTCCGCCGACGAGCACGCGGGCGAGCTCGTCGCGCCCGAGTCCGTCGGTCCCGAGCCAGTGCGCTCCGCTCGGCGCCGCGTACGCGTTGGCGACGTCGGTCGCGGTCGCGCTCAAGTGCAGGAGCAACGGTGCGAACGTACACGCGACGACCGCGAGTACGATCCAGCCGAGTCCGGCCCACGCGATCGAGGTGAGCTTGAGCGCATGCCGCTTCGGCATCGCTTCAGTCATAGCGCACGCGGGGGTCGACGATGCCGTAGGCGATGTCGGCGAGCAGGTTGCCGAGGATCACGAGCATGCCGGTGATGACCGTCATCCCGAGCAGGGTCGCATAGTCGCGGTTGAGGGCCGCCTGCCAGAAGAGCTGCCCCATTCCCGGATATGCGAAGATCGACTCGGTGATGACGGCACCGCCGAAGAGTCCGGGGATACTGCTACCGAGCAAGGTGATGAACGGGATCAGCGCGTTACGCAAGACGTGTTTGAAGAGCACGGTCGACGGACCGAGCCCCTTGGCGATGGCGGTCCGCGTATAGTCTTCGCGCAGCTGTTCGATCATCGAACCGCGCACGTAGCGGCTCCAGCCCGCGACCGAGACGATCGCAAGCGTGGCCGCCGGCAGCAGCAGATGCGCGATTCGCGACGGCCAATCGAAGGCGGTCGTATCGATCGTCTGGAGGCCGCCGACCGGCGACCATCCGAGCGTCACCGCGAAGAGCGCGATCAGGAGCGTACCGAACCAGAACGTCGGCATCGACCAGGCGATGAAGACCGCAAGCGAGGCGATCCGATCGAAACGAGTGCGCTGCCGGGCGGCCTGCACGACGCCGAGCGGAATCGCGATCGCGACCGAGATCACGAGCGCGAAGCCCATCAGCAAGAGCGTCGCGGGTAGGCGCTGCGCGATCAGTTGCGTGACCGGCGCTTGCCGCACATACGAGAAGCCGAGGTCGCCGTGTACGAGCGCGCCCAGCCAGGCGAAGAACTGGATGTAGAGCGGCCGATCGAGCCCGAGCGAATGGGTGACCTGTGCGATCTGTGCTGGCGTCGCCCGATCGCCGACCAACGCCGCGACCGGTCCACCCGGCGCGATATGGATCAACACGAACGCCAGCACCGCGACGCCGATCAGCGTCGGTATCGCGAGCAGCAGTCGCCGAACGACGTAGGTGGTCACGCTACCATGTGTAGGCGGCGAGCGCGTCCCATTGGTACGGTTGCGTGCCCTTCCAGTCGAAGTAGCAGACGCCGATCGCACCGGCCGTCTTGGCGCCGTCCAGGCTCGCGGTGATCTCCGCCGCCGGCGGATACCCGTTGCGGCCTTCGGCCGTCGTCTGCCCGCCGATCGAGACCGGCAGCCTGCGTCCCGAGAGCGCGAGCAACGTCGTCACCGACTTGACCATCAACGTCTTCACCAGGTCCGGCGTGGTCGGGACGCGACGCATCATGCGCCAGTACGCCATCGGCTGGAGGACGTCGGCATAGCGCGCGATCTCGCGGAACGGGTACTTGCTCTCGTCGAGATGTTCGAACGACGGATCCTCGACGGTCGCGACGATCAAGTATTTCGAGCCGACCGCTTCGCGCAGATACTTCTCGTACTGCCAGAGCGCGGCCAGGCCGTTCGG
>JBEPVY010000070.1:0-11608 GCA_041690835.1 Vulcanimicrobiota bacterium
TGATGATCACCTCGAGCAACCAGACGATCCGCATCAAGGTCTCGGAGATCCGCAAAACCGGACGCGACGCCAAGGGCGTCCGCCTCCAGCGTCTCGGCGACGGCGACGAGGTGATCGCGATCACCAACATCGGCAAGCAGAGCGACCTGCTCAACGAGATCACCGGCGATCCGGTCCAGACGGAGCTGTAAGGGGCAGCTCCTGGTCCCTCGTTCCTAGTCCCTCGACTACGGCGCTTCGCGCCTACGCTCGGGATGACAAGGAAGGGCGCGCGCGGGAAATGCGGCGCCGCCCACACTGTCATCCCGAGCGTAGCGAAGCGTAGTCGAGGGACGAGGAACTCCCGCAACCTTCCCGGCATTCCCCATAGTTATAGCAGTCGAGGAGATACAGATAACCGATGAGCGCATTACCCGACGTTTCGCAAGCCACATTCAAAGCCGAGGTCCTCGAGAGTGCCGAGCCGGTGCTGGTGGATTTTTGGGCCCCTTGGTGCGGCCCGTGTAAGATGCTGACGCCCGTCGTCGAGAAAGTCGCCGCGGCGCACGCCGGCAAGGCGAAGTTCGTCAAGCTGAACACCGACGAGAACCCGTCGATCGCCGGCGAGTACCATATCTCGGGCATTCCGTGCCTGATCCTCTTCAAGGGCGGCCAGGTCGCCGATCGCATCGTCGGATACGTGCCGGAGAACACGATCACGTCGATGCTCGCCAAACACGTCGCATAAGCGACGAAACGAAAGGCGCTCGCATGAGCGACTACGACGTGCGGCGGGACATCCCGCCGGTCAATACCATCCTCGAGCACCCGACGATCGCGCCCTACGAGCACCTCGTGGGGCGCGAAACGCTTCGCCGGACGATCTCCGGCGCGCTCGACCGGCTTCGCGCGACCGGCGCGACCCCACCGACCGAATTGCTGGTCGCCGAGATCGCCGAGTCGGTCGAACGCGATGCGGCGACGCGTCTGCTCCCGGTCGTCAACGCGACCGGCGTTCTGCTCCACACCAACCTCGGCCGCGCGCCGCTCGCCGAACACGCGCTCTCGAGCGCTCGAGAGATCGGCGCGGGCTACAGCGATCTCGAATACGATCTGATCGGCGGCCGGCGCGGATCGCGCTACGCACACGCGAGCGCCCTGCTCTGCGAACTGACCGGTGCTGCCGACGCGCTCGTCGTCAACAACAACGCCGCCGCCGTGCTTCTGATCGTAGATACGTTCGCACGCGATCGCGAAGTCGTGGTCGCGCGCGGACAGTCGATCGAGATCGGTGGCGGCTTCCGGCTGCCCGAGGTGCTCGCGCGCAGCGGCGCGACCCTGATCGACGTCGGCACCTCGAACAAGACCTATCTGCGCGACTACGAACGCGCGCTCACGCCGCGGACGGGCATATTGTTGCGCGCACATCCCTCCAATTTTTCGGTCGACGGATTCGTGCGCGAGACGAGCGGCGCGGAGCTCGCGGCGCTCGGACGTCGGGCGGGCGTTCCGGTGGTCGAAGACCTGGGATCGGGCGCTATCGTGGATCTCTGCGACTACGGCCTTCCGCACGAGCGGACGGTCCAAGAAGCGCTGCGCGACGGCGTCGATCTGGTCGCATTCTCGGGCGATAAATTGCTCGGTGGCCCGCAGGCCGGCATCATCGTCGGGGGCTCGGCGTTGATCGCTCGCCTGCGCGCGAATCCGCTGCTGCGCGCGCTGCGAAGCGATAAGACCACGCTTGCGTTGCTCGCGGGAACCTTGCGCCTGCACCGGACCCGCGAGTCGCGCGAGCGGATCCCGTTCTACGGGATGCTCTCGATGACGCTGGACGATCTGCGCGCTCGCGCGGCCATCTACGTAGCGAGCATCGACGGGGCGCACGTCGAAGAGTCGCACGCCTACGTCGGCGGCGGGTCGTTGCCGCGGGCGACCGTGCCGTCGTTGGCGATCGCCTTCCCCACGCCGTATGCCGACGCGCTCGCCGAGCGCTTGCGTCGCGGAGAGCCGCCGATCGTGACGCGCATCAGCGAGGGCACCGTCCTGCTCGACCTGCGCACGATCGCACCGGGCCAGGACGCCGCCGTCATCGCGGCGCTCCGCGCGCTCGCCGGATAGCCCGTGCACGTCATCGGGACCGCCGGTCACGTCGATCACGGCAAGTCGTCATTGATCGAGGCGCTGACCGGAACCGATCCCGATCGGCTTCCCGAAGAACGCGAGCGCGGCATGACGCTCGATCTCGGATTCGCCCATCTGGACTTCGGCGACGGCCTCGAGGCCGGGATCGTGGACGTCCCGGGGCACGAACGCTTCGTCCACAACATGCTGGCCGGTGCCGCCGGAATGGAACTGCTGCTGCTGGTGGTCGCGCTCGACGACGGTGCGATGGCGCAGACGTTCGAACATCTCGAGATCCTGCGCTTCCTCGACGTACGCCGCACGATCGTGGTGGCCACGAAATGCGATCTGCTCGACGACGACGCGCGCGTTCTCGCACTCACCCGGCTCGCGGACGCGCTTCGCGGCACGATCGGTGAGGGCGCGACGACGGTCGCGATCTCGGCCCGGACGGGCGAAGGGATCGAACGGCTTCGCGCGGAGATCGCAGGCGCGTTGCGCGAGCTGCCGGAGCGCGACGCGAACGCGCCCGCGTATCTGCCGATCGATCGCGCGTTCGTACTTCCCGGGATCGGCACGGTCGTGACCGGAACGTTGATGCAAGGCTCGCTGCGCTCGGGCCGGACCGTCCGGCTTGCGCCGTCGGGTCGCGAGGTCCGCATCCGTAGTCTGCACGTGTTCGGAACGGCACGTGAGGCGGTAGACGCGGGCGCGCGCGTCGCGCTCAATCTGGCCGGGATCGAACGGAACGACGTCGCGCGCGGCGACGTGATCACCGACGCGACCTTCGAACCGCGCGCGGCCTTCGACGTGCGCTTTGTGCCGGCGACCGGCGCGATCGGGTACCTGAAGCGCCGGACGCCGGTCCGAGCCTATATCGGTGCGGCCGAGATACTCGGAACGCTCGTCTTCGACGCTCTACCGGAGGGGCCGGTCGGTGCACAGGCACGTTTGCATCTCCGCCACCCGACGCTCGCCTTCCCGGGGACGCGCTTCGTGCTCCGCGGGCTCTCACCGAAGCGATTGCTCGGTGGCGGCGAGCTGGTCGCGCAGGCCGTACAGCCGGACATGCCGGAGGTCGACGATGCATTCGTCGGCGCGATCCGGGCCGCGCTCGAGACCCGCGGCGTCGAACCGCAGACCTCGGTCGAACTCGCGTTCGCGGCGAATCTGCGCGAGGACGTGACCCACGGTGCGCTCGATCTGCTGATCGCACGCGGCGATGCGTTGCAGGTCGGTCGTCCCGAAGCGTTCGTCGACGGCGAAGCGGCGCGCGCCTTGCTGCGAGGAGTCGAGGGCGCGCTCGAGGCCCGACAGCTTGCCGAGCCGTGGGCGATGGGCGCGACCGGTCTCGCGCTCGCGCGCGAGCTGCGCCGCGACGAAGCGACCCTGGCGCGGTTGCTGAAGGCCTTCTGCGACGACGGACGCATCGTCTCGCGCGGCGGCTACTATGCGACGACGGAGTTCGCGGTCCGGCTGACCGATGCACAGAACGCGTTCTTCGACGCCATCGCGATAGGAGATCCGGCCCACCCACTCATGCCCGCCGTCTGGACCGAGGTGCTCGCCGCCGTTCGGCGCGCACCCGTCGAGGGTCTGGCTCGCGCGTTCGATACGACGATCGCGCGCGGGGCCTTCGTGAAGGTCGGCGAGAGCCTTTATCGAGGCGCGCAGATCGGGATGATCCGGGCGCGGCTCGAGGTCGCGTTCGCCGGGGAGCCGCGTATGACGATGGCCGCGTTTCGGGATCTGGTCGGGACCTCGCGCAAGTATGCCGTTCCGCTCTTGGAGTGGTTCGACGCGCGCGGGATCACGGTCCGGGTGGGCGACGACCGGATGTTCCGCGGCACAGGCGGCAACAGCCCCGACGCCTAATCGGACGCCAAGGAGGGCACCCCGTTGCTCGACGTTACGACCTTACCTAAGGCCGAACTCCATTTGCATATCGAGGGCACGTTCGAGCCCGAGCTGATCTTCGAGATCGGCAAACGCAACGGCGTGGCCGTGCCCTACGCGAGCGTCGAGGCGCTTCGCGACGCCTACAACTTCAGCGACCTGCAGTCGTTCCTGAACCTGTACTATGCGGGCATGGCCGTGTTGCGCGAAGAGCGCGACTACTACGATCTGACGACGGCCTACCTCCGCCGCGCAAAAGCGCAGGGCGTCCGTCATGCCGAGATATTCTTCGATCCGCAGGCCCACACCGATCGCGGCGTCGCCTTCAAGACCGTGGTCGACGGCATCACGCGCGCCCTCCGCGAGGGCGAGCGGGAACTCGGTATCACGTCCCACCTGATCATGTGCTTCCTGCGCGATCAGACTGCGGAGTCCGCGATGGCGACGCTCGAAGAAGCGATCCCGTTTCGCCGGGACATCATCGCGATCGGCCTGGACTCGGCCGAGGTCGGGAATCCGCCCTCGAAGTTCACCGCCGTCTTCGATCGTGCGCGTTCCGAAGGGTTTCTCACGGTGGCGCACGCCGGTGAAGAGGGTCCGCCCGAGTACGTCTGGGAGGCGCTCGACCTGCTCAAGGTCTCGCGCGTCGATCACGGCGTCCGTTGCATGGAAGACCCCAAGCTGGTCGAGCGGCTGGTGCGCGAACGCGTGCCGCTCACGGTCTGCCCGCTCTCGAACCTGCGCCTCAAGGTCGTACACGACCTGAAGGACCATCCGCTCAAGCGGATGCTGGATGCAGGTCTGGTCGCGACCTGCAACTCCGACGATCCGGCCTACTTCGGCGGATACGTCGGCGACAATTTCTCCGCCGTCTCGCGCGCATTGAACCTGACCGACCCCGAACTCATCACGCTGGCGAAGAACTCGTTCGAAGCCTCGTTCATCGACGATGCGACCAAGAACGCCTACATCGCCGAACTTCAAAGGATGCTCTCATGATCCGCTCGCTTCTCGCAACGGCGGCACTCGTCGCGCTCTGCGCGTCCGCCGCCTCGGCCGACTCTCCCCTGACCCCGACCCTTCCGGTCGGCGTGACCGTCTACGTCAACGCTTCGGCCAGCACGACCGACGTCGATGCATGGTTCACCGCGACCAAGACGGCGAAGAACGCCGCGGCCGGCGTCGCGGTGCTCGCATCCGCGAAGGCCGCGGCCGGCACGACCACCGTCGAGGATCAAGGCGTCGGCCAGACGATGATGGGCGGATCGGTCGAGACCGTGAAGGTTTCGGGCGCTCCCGGGGCCGTCGCATCGGTCCGTTCCAAACTCCAGTCCACCGGCTTCACCGCGACCGCCGTCTCGACGGTGGCACGCGATCCGGAGGGGTTGCGAGCCGAAGCCTACGCCAAGGCGACCAAGGCCGCGCGCGTGCTGGCCGAGGCTGCGGCGGCGGCCGACGGCCGCCACGTCGGCCGGCTGCTGAACGTCATGCCGTCGCCGATGGCGATCCTCGGCGACCTGACCGATATGTTCGGCAAGGTGCCGCAGGTGCAGATGATGCTCGACGGTGGATCTGCCGCTTCGGCGAGTACGGCGGTCAGCGGCTACTACACGTTCGAACTCGTCCCCTAGCAACAATTCGGCCGGTTTCCGGGTACTACGAATACAGATGAACGTCGATCGTATGACCGAGCGCGTCGCGGATGCGCTCAATGGCGCATATTCGCGCGCTCTTGCCGAACATAACACCCAGAGCTCGCCCGAGCACATGCTCGCGACCTTGCTCGATCAGGAGCGCGGCATCGCGCCGGACGTGCTGGCCGCGGCCGGTGCGGACCCGAAGGCCGTCGGTCGGGCGACCGACGCCGCGATCGGGCGCTTGCCGCGCCTGACCGGTTCGAATGCCGAAAGCGCGACGGTCGGGCTTTCGCCCGAGCTCGCGCGGCTGATGGCGGCCGCCGAAGCGGAGTCGAAGAAGCTGCAAGACGAGTACGTCTCGGTCGAGCACGTCTTGCTCGCGATGGCGCAGTCGACCGGTCCGGTCGGCACCCTTTTGAAAGATGCGGGCGTCACCTACGAAAAATTGCTCGCGGCGTTGAAGAAGGTCCGCGGCAATCAGCGGGTCACGACCAAGGACCCCGAAGGGACCTATAAATCGCTCGAACGATACGGACGCGACCTGACGCTCGACGCGGATCGCGGTAAGCTCGACCCGGTGATCGGGCGCGACGAAGAGATCCGGCGCATCGTCCAAGTGCTCTCGCGACGGACCAAGAACAATCCGGTGTTGATCGGCGAACCCGGCGTCGGCAAGACGGCCATCGTCGAGGGCCTGGCCCAGCGAATCGTTCGCGGCGACGTGCCCGAGGGCTTGAAGGACAAACGCGTCGTCTCGCTCGACATGGGCGCACTGATCGCCGGTGCGAAGTATCGCGGCGAGTTCGAAGAGCGTCTTAAAGCCGTGCTCAAGGACGTGCAGAACTCCGAGGGGCGCATACTGCTCTTCATCGACGAGTTGCATACCGTCGTCGGTGCGGGCAAGACCGAAGGTTCGATGGACGCCGGCAACCTGCTCAAACCGATGCTCGCGCGCGGCGAGCTGCACCTGATCGGCGCGACCACGCTCGACGAGTATCGCAAGTATATCGAAAAGGATCCCGCGCTCGAGCGCCGCTTCGCGCCGGTGCTGGTGGATCAGCCGACGGTCGAGGATACGATCTCGATCCTGCGCGGACTCAAGGAGAAATATGAAGCGCACCACGGCGTCCGGATCAAGGACGGCGCGCTGGTCGCGGCCGCGACGCTCTCGAACCGTTACATCAGCGACCGCTTCTTGCCGGACAAGGCGATCGACCTAGTCGACGAGTCCGCCGCGAAGCTGCGCACCGAGATCGATTCGATGCCGCAAGAGCTCGACGAACTCACCCGACGCATCATGCAGCTCGAGATCGAGCGCGAGGCGTTGCGCAAGGAACAGGACGGCGCAAGCAAAGCGCGCCTGGTCGCGCTCGAGAAAGAGCTGGCGGGTCTGCAGGTCGAGCAGAAGGCGTTCAAGGAGCGCTGGGACGCGGAGAAGCACGGAGCGGTTCGCTTGCAAGGGCTCCGGGATAATATCGAGCAGACCAAGGTGCAGATCGAGCAGGCCAAGCGGCAGGCCGACTACGGTCGCGCCTCCGAGTTGCAGTACGGCGCGTTGCCCGATCTCGAGAAGCAGTTGGCGAGCGAAGAAGAAGCGCTCGCCGCGCGCGACGGCCGCGGCCGACTCTCGAAGGAAGAGGTCGACGAAGAAGATATCGCCGAGGTGATCGCACGCTGGACCGGCATTCCGGTGATGAAGCTGCTCGAGGGAGAGAAGTACAAACTGCTCCATCTCGACGACGAGTTGCACAAGCGCGTGATCGGCCAGAACGAAGCCGTCGATGCGGTCGCCGAAGCGGTGATCCGTTCGCGCTCCGGTCTCGCCGACCCGAACCGGCCGATCGGTTCGTTCATCTTCCTCGGCCCGACCGGCGTCGGCAAGACCGAGCTGGCCCGCGCGCTCGCGGAGTATCTCTTCGACGACGAACGCGCGCTGATCCGGGTCGACATGTCGGAATATCAGGAGAAGCACACCGTCGCGCGACTGCTCGGCGCTCCGCCCGGCTATGTCGGCTATGACGAGGGCGGGCAGTTGACCGAAGCCGTCCGGCGACGCCCGTACTCGGTCATTCTCTTCGATGAGATCGAGAAGGCGCATCCGGACGTCTTCAACGTGTTCTTGCAGATCCTCGACGACGGCCGCCTGACCGACGGTCAGGGTCGCACGATCGACTTCCGCAATACGATCGTGGTGATGACGTCGAACATCGGCAGCCACCGGATCCTGGACTACAAGGGCGGCTTCGCCGGTGCGGACTACGCGATCATGCGCGCGACCGTGCTCGACGAACTGCGCCAGCACTTCCGCCCCGAGTTCCTCAACCGCGTCGACGAGACGATCGTCTTCCACGCGCTCTCGGAGGCCGACCTCGCCCGCATCCTGGATATCCAGCTCGGACGCCTGCGCAGGCGCTTGGCGGATCGGCACATCACCCTCGTGCTCGACGAAGCCGCGTCCTCGCATCTGGTCCGGGCCGGCTACGATCCCGCCTACGGCGCGCGCCCGATCAAGCGCACCATCCAAAAAGAACTCGAGACCCCGCTCGGTCGCAAGATCCTGGCCGGCGACGTCCACGACGGCGGCACCGTCACCGTCGGCTACGACGACATCAAAGGCGAGCTGACCTTCAGCGAGTAGGGGCTACTCGCGTGCTCGGTTTACGCTTCCGGGGAGCGGAACGCTGAAGCCATACGCTCGCGTTCGGCCTTCCCGATGCCGAACTTCGCCGCGACGGTTTGCCAGCTAGAAAGCGCCTCGCGAACCTCTGCGAAGATCTCACGCTGCTGCGCCGCTGAAACACGAAAGATGTCTGCCACGGAGCGTGCTAGGTCGAAGTCCAGCGCGTTGTCCCGCTCGTCGATGTTCAATGCAAGTCCGGTAGCGTCGCGAACGGGATTCATATCATATGCGGGCGAGAGGCGCCAGCCGTCCGGCGACAGGATGAAGCCGTGATTGCGCAAGTGATCGTCGGAGTTCGCAACCGCGATATTGAAGACGATCCGGCGCCACAGCTCGGTGAGATCCTCGTCCGCCGCTGCTCCATGAGAGATCAGCACGTCGGCGATATCGATGTAGCTAGCGCCGTTCGACGCACCGTCGCCGTCGACGTGATCGGTGAGCGTCATCGCCGAAGCGAAATGGATCCTCGTCCCGTCCTCCCTGCGGTCGAACCGCCGCAGTCGAAAGGTCGTCCCGGCGCCGGTGTATCGTGCGGACGCCCCCTCCGCCACACGAACGGCGCATCGTTGCGCGAGGCAGTGAACGACGGCCTCCCACGCGCCGACGTCGATATCGTCTGCGATGCTTGGGAATTTCGCGATCCATAGCGCGCCCCGTTCGTCGACCACGCTGGCTTTCGGACGCGCCCCGCCGAGCGAAGCGCCGGGGGCCAGGAGCACGTCCAGCGCGTGGTCGATTCTCGGATCGTCGGGGACATCACTTTCGATGACGCGGCTTGCAGCTTCCAGCTCTCGCAAATGCACGAACGGTGGTGCACCGGCGTGGTCGCGATCGTCCTGGAATGGGCCGTCGTCGTGGTTGAAACGCAAGGCGCCCGAGCGGTATGCATCGTGAACGCCGAGCAGATAATCGGATTCGACGAGGTGCGCGTTCTGGGGGAGCCGCCCGTCGCGCTTATCGCGCGCGAAGCGCCGTTCGATCAACATGCGCCCCCAGCGGTCGGGGCTGGAATCGGCGAGCATGCCGAACGTGCGGCGCCCTTGCGGGGGGTATTGCGCTCCGGCGCCTGCGCGAAGTCGAGGGTCCAGCTGATGTCGCAGTAAGGCCGGATCTTCGAGCGCTTCCCCGGAAAAAGCGAATGCGGTGATCTCGCCAGCGCCGCTCGGGCGTGCCGTGACCGTTCCCAGATGCAGCGGCTCGGCCGCTTCGGTCCAATCGGCGTAAACGCCGATGTTACGATCGGGCACGCGGCGGTGTCGCCTTCGTCAGATTCGCATCTTGGAGCGCGCGCCCGAGGTCATCGGCAGCGGCCAGGAGATCCAGGTCGGCGTCCAAGCCGAGGACATGCAGGACGGCCGCGTAGGCGCCGAGCGTCGCGCCGCCCGTCCCACCTTCGATATTGCGGAGCGTCATGATCGACATTCCGGCGCGCTCCGCCACCAACCGTAGCGGAAGGGTCCGGCGGCGTCGTGCGAGATGAATACGCTCCCCGAGCGCCTTCAGTCGTCGCTGGACCCTTGGAAGCAAGGAAGCTGTCCGTCTGCCCATGCTAGTATTCTAGCACAAATATGCAGGAAACGTCCAGAATAGTATCTATTCGGCCTGCCTCCCGATGGCCCGAAGGAGTGGGCGGTGTGCTTCTCGCGAAGGGCACGGGGATGCAACCCGTCACGATCATCCACTACCTCGACGTGCTCTCGTCGTGGTCGCTGATCTCACAACGTGCGCTCGATGCGGTGACGGCGGAGTTCGGCGACGCGGTGGTCGTCGATTGGCGGATCGCGCTCTTCAACGACGGCGCTCCGGTCGGCGAAGATGCGCAGAAGTGGGCGTGGTACTACGACCGTATCGAAGCGATGACGGACGTGAAACTCAACCCGGCCTGGCGGGAATCGCTTGAGGACAGCACGCTGGTCCCTAACAGCGTCGCGGTCGCGGCTCGACGCCTCGGTGCGTCCGGCGATACCGTACGCCTCGCGCTCGCGCGTGCGGCCATGCTCGACGGACGCAAGGTCCAGCATCGCGCGATCGCGTTCGACGTCGCCGTCGAAGCCAGCGGCCTGGATCGTGAGACGCTTGCAACCGCACTCGACGACCCGCTTACGCGCGCGGAACTAGATCGAACGACGAAAGAATACCGGGCGCTCCCGGTGAGCGTCGTGCCCGTCTTCCTGGTGAGCAATCCGCTCGGTGACGTCGCGTTGCTCTCCGGCTACTTCCAAGCGCAGACGTTGCGCGCCGTCGTCGCCGAAGCGATCGAGACGATGCGGCGTTACGACGGATTTATGGCGCCATAAGAGACGATTCTTCCAGCTCGACCGGCTGCGTGCAGTACATGCAGCGCTTTGCGGTCTTGGGGATGTCGGATTGACACTCGGGGCACTTGCGCATCGCCGGGTCGGGAGGCGCTTTGAAGAACGCGCTGGTGGTCGCTTTGTTCATCGGGACGATGATCGCGAAGTACACGACCGCGCAGATCAACGCGAACGAGATGAGGTTGTTCAGGAAGTCGCCGTAGTACACGACCTCCCCGCGGATGTTGAGGACGCGGTTCTGGAACGGCGTGGTCGAGCCGAAGAACGCGCCGATCAGCGGCGTGAGGACTTGCGAGACGAACGAGCTGACCAGGCCGCCGATGGCGGCCCCGATCACGACGCCGACCGCGAGGTCGGCGGTCTTGCCGCGCAGCAGAAACTGCGCGAAGCCCTGGGCGACCCGTCCGCCGCGCTTGGCGACCTTCCGGCCGAGGCGGAGCGGATTGAGCGTCATTAGCCGGCCTTGTCGCGCTTGCGGGCCTTGAGGCGCTCGGTCTCGATCAGGAGGCGCTTGCGGATGCGGATCGATTTGGGCGTGATCTCGACCAGTTCGTCGTCGTCGATGAACTCGATCGCGCGCTCGAGGCTCATCTCTTCGGGCGGAGCGAGCTTCGAACTGTCGTCCGAACCCGACGCGCGCATGTTGGTGAGCTTCTTCTCCTTGACGACGTTGAGAGCGATGTCCTTATCGTCGTTGGAGCGGCCGACGATCATCCCTTCGTATGCCTCGACGCCCGCGCCGATGAAGAAGCGGCCGCGCTGTTCGACGCCCGACATGGCGTAGGCGGTCGTCTTGCCGGTGTCGCTTGCGACCAGGGCGCCGACCGAACGGCCGGGCAGATCGCCCTGCCACTCTTGGTGGTCGTAGTAGGTGTGCGACATCACGGCGCTGCCGCGCGTGAGGGTGAGCAGTTCGCCGCGCAGACCGAAGATGGCGCGCGTCGGCATGGTGTATTCGAGGCGGCGCGAGTTGCCGACGT
>JBEPVY010000071.1:0-11393 GCA_041690835.1 Vulcanimicrobiota bacterium
GAGCTCGAGCATGCGGCCAGCGAGAGCGCGGTGGCTGCGGCGAGCGCGAGCGGGCGAAGGTGGTTCAAGAAGGTCTCCCTATGAAGGCGTGGAGTCGTCTTTGGAGTTTACCGGGTAGACGCCGAGCCCTGCGAGCGAAGCTGCAGGACTAGCGCCGCGGCCAGCGCCACCGCCACGACCGCGCAGAAGATCGCCGCAGCGCGCTCGAGCCCGGCGACGTCGGCGACCACCCCGACCCCCACGACGGGCAGGGCGAGTCCAAGATAGATCAGGACGAAATAGGTGGACGCGACTGCGCCGCGAGCGTGGGTCAGGCGCGCGTTGATCTCCGAGAGGCCGGCGCCGATCCCCAGCCCCTGGCCCAATCCATCGACGATCGCGGCCGCGAAGAGCAGCCATTCCGCGTGCAGGACGAGCCCGAGCGCGAGGATGCCGATACCGGCGAGCAAGAGCAGCGTCCCGACGATAAGAGCGCGATGACGATCGAAGCGCGGGACGACGATCTGGCCGAGCGCGGTCATCCCCATCAACGCGAAGACCAGTAGCCCGGCATGGGCGAGATCGTGCTGTCCGAGAACCCGAGCAAGGAACGACGGTGCGACCGCACTCATCACGCCGGCCACGGCAAAGCTGCAGATACCCGCGATCGCCGCCGGAACGAAGACGGCGCGCACTTCGTGCGGCACCCGCAACGGTTGTAGGCGCAGCCGGAACGTGCCGGTCGCTTCGACCGTCTCCGGTGCCAGCGCAAGTGCGCCGATCGCGAGCAGCACGAGAGCGCCGTCGACCGCGAACGAGAGCTGCAGCGGCCAGGGCGCATACTGTGCGAGCAACCCGGAGAGCAACGCCCCGAGGCCAAGGCCACCGACGTTGGCGGCGACCGCGATCGTGGCAGCGCGGACGCGCTGGGTCGCCGGCGCGAGTTCGACCAAGTAGGCCGTGCCGCACCCGGTGAAGATGCCGGCCGAGAATCCGGAGAGGATCCGCCCGAGGAAGATCATCGGCAGGCTGTGCGCCAGGACGAACGCGATCGCGCTTCCGAGCGAGAGCACTAGCGCGATGCGCAAGACGCGTTTGCGCCCGATCGCGTCGGAGAGATGCCCGAAGGCCATCAGCCCGAGGATCACGCCGATCGCATAGGTCGCGAAGACGACCGTGATCGCGAGGGGATCCAGTCCGAAGACGCGCTGATAGAGCGGATAGAGCGGCGTGGGCAACGTCGTGCCCATCATGTTCACCGAGAAGGCGAACGCGACGAACCAGAAGGCGCGAGACATCGTCGTCGGCTTCGAGCGCAAGAAACGGGTGGCCTCCGGCGCTACGACGCGACAACGACCACCCTCCCTGCGAGCCTACGGGGTGAACTTGCCGATCGAGTTGGTCGCGCCATCCCCGTACCAGAGATTCCCATCGGGTCCGAGCACGATCTGGTACGGAGTCATCCCTGCCCCGAGCGGATACTCGGTGATCGTACCCGACGGCGTGATCCGCGCGATCTTCCCGACCCCTTCGGTAAACCACACGTTGCCGTCGCCTGCCCCGGTAATACCATTCGGGTTGGAGGCCACGGTCGGAATCGGATACTCGACGATCGTTCCCGACGTCGTGACCTTTGCGATCTGGTCGGCGTGCGTCTCGACAACCCAGAGATTCCCATCGGGTCCCGCCACGATCGCCAACATCTTCGCCGTGGCTCCGGCTGGAACGTGATACTCGGTCGCGATACCGCCGACCGTCATCTTGCCCACGACATCGGTTGACACGCAGCTATACCACACGTTCCCGTCAGGACCCGCGGCGATGCCGTACGGGCTCTCTCCGGCCTGGGGAAGTGGGTACTCGGTCACGGCTCCCGTCGTAGAAACCGCGCCGATCGCATTGTTGCCAGGATCGGTGAACCACATGCGGCCATCCGGGCCCAAAGCGATGCGACGCGAAAAACTTGGTGCAGCCGCAACGGGATACTCGGTCAAGGTCCCTGCGGTCGTGATCGCGCCGACCGCGTTACTAACGCCGGCCCCGTCCTCCGCAAACCACATCCGAGCGTCGCTCCCGACGGCCATGCCCAACGGGCCCTTGGCCACGGCGACGCCGGGAAACTCGCCGATCGCGCCGGCGGTGGTCGCGCGGCCGATCTTCCCGGTTCCGTTCTCCGTGAACCAGAGCGCGCCATCGGGGCCTGCGACGATCCCCTCGGGAAAGGCCGCGGCCGTGGGAATCGGATACTCCACGAACGTCCCAGCAGGCGGGGGCGTTGGGGCAGACGGGATGCCGGCGCTCTGCGAACTGCAGCTGGCGAGCAGAACGGCGAGCGTCGCGGCTCCGATGATGCTGATTCTCATGGATACAACCTCCGGATTCTAGTACGGTCCCATCCTGTCGAAACGTCGTCCAAAAACCGTCCATCGACCGCAGGGCCCGGGTGCCCCGTCCGGCACCGTCGGATACCGGGCGTAGCCGTCTAGACCCCTTGTCAAACCGTCCCGTCTACGCAGTAGACGGACGAGATGCTATCACTTGCTTTTACCGCCGCGATGCTCGGCATCGAAGGCTACGTCGTCCGGGTCGAAGCGGACAGTTCGCCGGGCACTCCCGGCCTTGCGATCATCGGGCTGCCGGATCGCGCGCTGACCGACGCGCGTGACCGCGTGCGCTTCGCGATCTTCAATAGTGGTTTCAAGTACCCGGCGGGCCGGCTCTTGGTCAACCTATCGCCGGCGGACATCCGCAAGGAAGGGCCGGCCTTCGATCTGCCGATCGCGCTTGCACTCTTGGCGATCGACGAACAGCTCGACCGACTCGCGCTCCAGGAGTTCATCGCGCTCGGCGAACTCGCGCTCGACGGCACGCTCCGGCCCGTCGCGGGAATATTGCCGATGGTGCTCGGCGCTCGCAACGCCGGCTTCATCAAGTTGATCGTGCCGCTACCGAACGCCGAAGAGGCCGCACTCGTCGACGGTATCGAACTCTACGTCTGCGAGACGTTGCAGGATGCGGTCTCGACCGTGCTCGGCCACGGTGCGAGGTTCCGTCGTCGCACGAAGGTGCCGGCGGTCGAGGCGAGCGCGGCGATCGTCCACGGCGATATGGCCGACGTGCGCGGGCAACACGGCGCGAAGCGGGCGCTGGAGATCGCGGCGGCGGGCGGGCATAACCTGCTTTTCGTCGGCCCGCCCGGCTGCGGCAAGACGATGCTTGCGCGTCGACTGCCTTCGATTCTTCCACCGATGACATCGAACGAGGCGCTCGAGGTCACGAAGATCTACAGCGTCGCCGGACTGCTCGGCTCAGAACCCGGCGTCGTACGCGCGCGACCGTTCAGATTTCCCCATCACACCATCTCACAGATCGCGCTCGTCGGCGGCGGTTCGACGGTCAAACCGGGCGAGATCTCGCTCGCGCACCACGGCGTGCTCTTCCTCGACGAACTGCCGGAGTTCAGCCGCAGCTCGATCGAAGTGATGCGCCAGCCGCTCGAGGAAGGCAGCGTCACGATCGCCCGCGCGGCGGGAACGTTCTGTTACCCGGCACGCTTCCAACTCGTCGCGTCGATGAACCCGTGTCCGTGTGGCTATCGCGGCTCGCGCTCGAACGAGTGCCGGTGCGACGATTCGACCGTGGCGAAATACGTGAGCAAGCTTTCCGGTCCGCTCCTCGACCGGATCGACGTCCAGATCGAGATCGGTCGCGTCCCGTTCGACGACATGATCCGCGTCGACGGCGCCGAGCGCTCCGAGACGGTTCGCGCACGAGTCATCGCTGCGCGGGATCGCCAGACGGCGCGCTTCGCGGGCACGAGCATCACCTGCAACGCCGAGATCCCGCCGAGCCTGATGCGCCGCTACTGCGCCCTCGACGACGTCGCGATGCGCCTCCTTGCGCACGCAAGCGCCAAACGCCAGTTCTCGGCGCGCGCGCTCGATCGTATCGTCCGCGTCGCCCGCACGATCGCCGACCTCGCCGGCAGCGACGAGATCGCAAGCGAACACATCGCCGAGGCGATCCAATACCGCAGCCTCGAACGCCTCGGACACGCGGCCTAGCCTTGGCTTTGCGCCGGGTATTGCAGCAGTAGCGCGGCGAGCGCGAGCGGCGGCGAAAAGTAGAAGCCCTGCGCGTACTTCACGCCGAGGCGGCGGAGGATAGAGAGCTGTTCTCCGGTTTCCACACCCTCGGCCACCGTGTAGAGCCGGAGCGTCGAAGCGAGCGCGACGATGCTTCGCACGATCGCGTCGGCCTGTTCGTCAGCGCCGAGCGACGTGACGAACGACCGGTCGATCTTGAGCCCGGCGATCGGCAGGCGGTGAAGGTAAGCGAGCGACGAGTGCCCCGCGCCGAAGTCGTCGAGCACGATCTGAATGCCGGCGCGGTGCAGGCGATCGAGCGTGCTTCGGGCTTGATCGGCGTCGGTCATAATTGCCGTCTCGGTTATCTCGAGGTTGACGCGTGCCGGCGCGATCGCGTGCAAGCGCAGTGCGCGTTCGATGTCGTCGGCGAGGCCCGGCGCCGTCAAGTGCGCTGCGGAGATATTGATGCCTAAGGTCGAATCGGGGAAGCGCTGGAACAACGTGAGGCCGTCGCGGCAGACGTCCTCCATCATCGAGTCGTCGATCGGCCCGACGAGCCCATGCGTCTCTGCGTAACCGATGAACTCGGCCGCAGGCACGACGCCGCGCCCCGGACGATTCCAGCGTACGAGCGCCTCGAACGAGGCGACCAGACCCGTCTCGATCTCGACGATGGGCTGGTAGTACGGCACGAACTCGCGGCGCTCGATCGCGCCACGTAGATCGTTCTCGAGCTCCGCCTCCGCTCTGACTTTGCTACGCATCGCCGTATCGAAGATGGCGAAGCAACCGCGCCCGCGCTGTTTCGCGGCGTACATGGCTATGTCGGCGTCGCGCAAGAGATCTTCGGGCTCGCGATAGGTCGGGTCGACCACCGCGATGCCGATCGAGGCAGACGTATAGAGCGCGCGCTCGCCGAGCGACATCGGCTCGTGCAGGCACGCCAGGATGCCGCCCGCGATCGCCTCCACGCCGAACGCATCCAGCGCGGCGCAAACCACGAACTCGTCGCCGCCGAGCCGAGAAAGGTGCGCGCCCTCGGGTAGCGCGTCTCGCAGACGCCGCGCGATCGCCTTGAGCAGTTCGTCGCCGGCGAGGTGGCCGAGGGTGTCGTTGACCATGTTGAAACGATCCAGATCGACGAAGAACACCGCATAGGAAGGCTCGTCGCCGGTAGCGGCGATCGCCAGCGACGCGTCTTCGAGAAACGCCGCGCGATTCGGGAGCCCCGTCAACGCATCGGTCCGTGCGGCCTTACGCAACTCGCCCTCGACCCGCTTACCGACGGCGATCTCGTTTTCAAGGCGAGTCCGCTCCGACTCCATCTGCAGAGCGGTATCCCGCGCGCGCCAAGTCCGGACGATTCCCATGCCGAAGAGACCGGCGCCGATCCACAGAATGCCCACCAGCGCGAGGCTGCTCTGGGCGAGGCGCCGGTTACCGGCGCGCATCCCCTGCGCGTCTGAAACCAGGTGGACGCGTGCCCGCGAGTACCGCATCGGGAGATCCCGGTCTACCAGCCCTTCCCTGTTCTGCGCAAGCGGCGCGGTCCCGAGGATCACTTGCCCGCGCTTGTAGCTTTCGAGGTAGGCCACGTCGCCATTCACGAGTTGCGCACGCAGGAGCGACTTGAATGAAACGGTCAGCGTGTCGACCGAGATCACTCCCGCCAACCGCCCCGAGCGATAGAAGGCTTTCAGGGTACTGATGAAGCTGTGCCCCTGTTCGTCGTAGGGGCCGACGAAGACCGTTTCATCCGGCGTTTCGACGGCCTGCCGGTACCAGTTGCGTTTCGTGTAATCTTCGGCTTTATCCGATCCGTCGATCTTCTCGACGATCTGCAGGATGTGACCGGGCAGATAGTGATCGGAGCGGGTGGGTACGATAGGCGAGCCGATCCCGTCCCGGAGCGGGCCGTGGTCGTACATGCTGAACAGGAACGTCTTCCCATCAAATGCGTACGGGGCATAGAACGCGCCGAGGCCGTACACCATATCGTTGCGGCGCGCGCGATAGAGCCCTAGCACGAGGCGGCGTTCCAGGGCCGGGTCCGCGCGTCGGGGCGCGACCATCTCGGCGCCGGCCGCCGCCAGTTGGATCGCGTCCGCGAAATAGGCATCGATACTTTGCTCGATACGCTCTAAGCGAAGAAGTTGCGCCGATTCGAAGGAGCGCTCGTTTTGGGCTATTCGCGACCGCGCGTTCGCCGCGATAAGCCACGTCACCGCGCAGGCCGCACCGAACAGGACGACCAGCCAATACCAAGGCCGTCGATAGCGCGTCACGTGACCCCTCGAGTCTCAAGCGCCATGGCCGACGAGCTTTCGCGTTCGGCGTCCGCCGACCTAGGGCCCGATGGACCACCAGCTCAAGCAGTCCTCAGCCGTCCTCACGTTCGGACTCGGAATGCGGAAGCGTCATCAGCTGTCGATAGACGACGTCCTCGATCCGTCGCTCGATCGTGACCACGGCTTCGACGGTGCCGCCGGCGTTGCGGATCGAGCGCGCCGTGAATTCGTGGATCTCCGGGGCGGCCGTTCCACGTTCTTCGAGCATGAGCTGCGTGAGCTGTTCGCCGCGCACCAGCTTCGCATACGTGTCGGTCTCACCGCCGGCCTCCGCCGACGCCAGCATCTCCGAGAGCCGGTATCGCCCGGCCTGTGCCGCCGCCGCGTTTTCGTAGACGACGGCCATGGCTCCCGACGCATCGCGCTCGTAGAGGATGATGCGGTCGAGCAGGCTTTCGGCCGCCGCAAGCAACAGCGTGAGTTCGTTCATCGCTCGCTTCCGAAGCGTGATGTCGCGACCGATGACGATCCGATACCGGCGCGCCTCGTCCCCATCGAGGAACGGCTTGCCGACGACCTCGACCCAGAACGAACTGCCGTCCTTTCGCCCGACCATCGCTTCCTTCTCGTTAGTGAGACCGTACTCGACGTTGCGCCGCATCGCTTCTACGACCTTCGGATCGTTCTCCGCGGAATAGAAGCCCAGGTTCGATCGGCCGACGATCTCGTCCGACGCATAGCCGGTCGCGTCCAGGAACGATTGATTCGCATACACGATAGTCGGCTCGTTCTGCGAAGGCGACTGATCGGTGATGATAACGAGGTCGCTCGCGCTTTCGAGCGCTCGCGAAAGCAGACGAATGCGGCCCTCCGCGGCGCGCTGCACGGTCACGTCGCGGAACATGAGGACGCAATAGTGCGCCGGCTCGTCGAGCGGATGCGAGCGCACGGCGGCCCAGAACGGCGAGCCTTCTTTTCGATAGAGCCGGACCTGACACTCGACCGCCTCTCCCGCCGCGACTCGCTTGGCGCATTCGATGACGAACGCGCGATCGGTCTCAGGACCGATGATCTCCGGATACGAGCCATCCTCGATGTCTTCTGGACGGAAGCCGGTCAACGCGAAAAACGCCGGGTTCGCGTACACGGTGCGCGGCCGTAGAAGGTGCTCCGGGTTGATCTCGATGATAAAGACGGCGTCCTGTGCGCGTTCCACAGTCGCGGCGAAGAGTGCCGGTCTCACGGGTAGTTACCGACCACGGTACCCATTCCAGGCTCGACCCAGTACGTGACAAGATGCGCGGCTCGCGCCTGTCATCGAAGTTGAGGGAGCCGATGTGATGCTATTCCTATGTCCCCTGGAAGTCAACGCGGGCGTACGCTCTCACCGACCCCCGAAGCGGGAGGTGCTCGCCTGGTCGTGCCCGCGCTTAGGCGTTTGCGACCGGGCGCAGGCGACGGCCGACGAGTTGCTGCGCGAACCAGCCGGCCACGAGAATCGCCGCATAGACGATCACGCCGGGTCTCTGCAGGATGCACAGCACGACGATGCCGATCAATGCACTCCCCGAAAAGATCTCGGCGAGTATCCCTTGCGAAAGCGACGGGTGGGCTTCGCCGCGCGCCGGCGCCGGCCTCAACCGCGGCAGCAGCCACGGGACACTCTTCGCATACCGGTCGAAAGCCTCGCCATAGCGCCGACGCAGCTCGAGAGCCTCGTGTCGCGCGAGCAGCCAGCTGAACCCGGTTTGCGTCAGGATCAGGAGCAGCATCGTCGGCGGCGTCCCGAAGACGCCCATCCCGATCGCCATGCAGATCGAACCGAGGTAGAGCGGGTTGCGCGTGAACCGAAATGGGCCCGCGACGATCAAGTCGTCGGGCGCGCGTCCGGATTCCAGACCTTGCCGGCGCTCAGGTACGACGACCCCCATACCCGCAGGCCGAAGCAGAGCGCCGTGCTCGCGATCGCAAGGGAGAGCACGATCGCCGGTCCGTTCGCTCCGAGATGGGCTCCGGCGACCCGGTAGAACGGCTCGTAGAAATTCCCGAGCAGCCCCCAGATGGACTCGCCGAGGACGAACGAGACCACATAGAGCGCGGCGAACAGCGGCCCACGTTGCCGATACCACCAGGGTGATCGCGCGCTGTTCATGCTCCCTCGGAAACGGGCGATTCGTCGGCGAGAAGGGCGTAGGGGATCAGGTTCTCGTAGGTTCCATCTTCGTTGCGATAGCCGTCGCGATAGCGACCCTCGCCCCTGAAGCCGAGGCTCTCGTACAGGGCACGCGCACCGGCGTTACGCTCGACGACTTCGAGGAAGATGCGATGTGCCCCACGTTCGAGCGCACGCTCGATTGCGAGGCGCATCGAGAAGGCACCGATACCCTGGCGCGGATAACGCACGACTACGACGCGCACTTCCCAAAGCCACGCGTCCGTCGCGATCAGCATGTGACCGACGATCTCGCCGTCGCGCTCGATCACCCACGACTCGCGGTCGGGCTTGCCGGTCATCGAGCGGACGTCGTCCTCGTTCGGTGCGTGCACGAAGCCCTGCGCGTGCGGAAGCGCGAAGAGCTCCGCGATCGCCGCGGCATCCTCGACGACCGCGAAGCGCGCCTCCATACTAGTCGAGCGACGGGACGGCGTCGCCGTCCAGGAACACGTGCAGTTGTTTCGGTTCGAACTGCAGGCCGCTCCAGAACGTGCCGAACTCTGCGTACCTGGCGCTGGCTTCGTCGAAGCGCATCTCGTAGATCAGCTTCTTGAAGACCATCGGATCGTCGGCGTAGAGATCCACGCCCCATTCGTAGTCGTCGAAGCCGATCGAACCGGAGATCACCTGGGTCACCTGTCCGTGATAGGCGCGCCCGACCTTGCCGTGCTCGGTCATCAGCTTCGCGCGCTCGGCGAACGGGAGCGAGTACCAGTTGTCGGCGCCGTCGCGTCGCTTGTCCATCGGATAGAAGCAGACGTAGCGCCGGCGCGGCACCTTGGCGTAGAGACGCGGTCCGACGTACGGGCTCTCGGCCTGTTTCTTGAGAGCCGCGTCGAAGGCCGCGATCCACTCCGGCGAGTTCGGCTTCAGCTCGCGCGAAGCCAACTCCGCATGGAGCTTGCCGGTCGCGTCATAGAGGCCGACCTCGAGCACCGAGACGTACGATCCGAGCGGGATCAAGAAGTCGCACAGATCGAGCTTGTCGACCAAGGTCTGCGCGTAGGCGAGCCCATCGAACGACTTCGCGTAGTGTGTCGTCATCAGGTCGCCCTTATGTCCGACCAACTGCGCCAGGCTCGCATCGCCATCGGCACCGCTCTGCAGATGCTCGAACAGATCGGTCGCGTGCTGCGCGATCTTGCGCCGCTTCTTCTCCGAGAGCCCGTCCCAGGCGCGCCGGTCGAACGCGAACATCCGGTGGAGGATCCACCAGCCTTCGAGCGATTCGGGAACGTTGGGATCACGCACGATCGGCTACTTTCTCGCGCGCGCGAGCGCGCGGACGCGTTGGACTTCGGCATCGACTTCGCGTTCGAGCGCGTCGGGCCGCTCGCGGTACTTGGACCAGAGCTGCGGCATGTGCGCGATATCGTCGAGCACGCGCGCGAAGACCGCGTTGACCGGCGTCGCGATGCCATGCGCCAACCCGGCTGCGGCGACCGCGCCGTTCAACACGTCGACCTCGGTCTGCGGACGACCCGCGCGAAGATCCAGCAACAGCGACGGCGGCTTGGTACCGCGAGCACCGGCGATCCGGCCTGCCAGCAACGTACGCGCGATCGGACTCGGCAAGGTCGCGATCGCCTGTAGCGCGCGGACCGGATAGCGCGGCAGATCGATCGGGGCGATGCCCAGTGCGGCCATCACCGCGCGCACCTCGCGGACGGCCCGGATCTCGAGCGTGAAGACCTTGTCGTAGTGCACGAGCCGGTTCGGCAAGACGTTCAGGATCGCGCACGAAGCGTTCGCGATCACGTTGAGCGCGAGCTTGCTCCACTTCAGCGCCCGCCAATCGTCGACCACCTGGACGGCAAGTCCGGTCGAAGCGAACGTCGCGACCAGCCAGTTGAACGCGCTCTCGCCGACGGGCGCGAACGCGAGGCCGCCGTCCCTCGCCGGCGCGCCGCGTCCGTCCCGATCGCGATCGACCGGAACCGTCAGCGCCGCCGCGACCACGTTCTTCGCTCCGAACGCGGCCGCCAGCTTCTCTTCGTTGCCGACGCCGTTCTGGGGCGTTACGAAGACGCACGACTCGGGCACGCGCAGGGCTTTGCGCAACGTCGCGATCGCACCGTCGGTATCGTAGGCCTTGGTGGTGACGATCGCCACATCTGCATCGACCGCCTCGACCGCGTCGAGATCGCGCGGCGCATAGGTGACGTCGACGCCGATCGACTCGAGGCGATCGCCGAGGAACGTGCCGACGGCGCCCTTGCCGACGATGTAGGCCTTCATCCGTACCCGGTACTCCCGAAGCCGCCGTCGCCCCGGACCGTATCGGGCAGCGCATCGACCTCTTCGAACGCAGCCCGCGAGACCGGCGCGATCACCATCTGCGCGATCCGATCGCCGCGTCGTACCACGAACGGTTCTGCGCCGAGATTTGCGAGGATCACGCCGACCGAGCCGCGATAGTCCGCGTCGATCGTTCCGGGCGCATTCATGATCGTGATGCCGGCCTTGAGGGCGAGCCCGCTGCGCGGCCGGATCTGGGCTTCGAACCCGGCCGGCACGGCGATCGAAAATCCGGTCGGCACGAGCGCGCGCATTCCGGGCGCGATCGTCAAGTCGTCGGTGACGGCCGCGCAGACGTCCGCACCTGCCGCGAGTTCCGACATATACGCCGGCAACGGGAGGCCCGCGCCCTCAGGCAAGCGCGCGATCGCTATGCGTACGTCCATTCCGTTCACTCCGCTCACTTAAGCAGAGCGGAGAGTTCTTCCCGGAACGACTCGACGTCGCGGAACTGGCGATAGACGCTGGCAAAGCGGATGTAGGCGACCGGATCGAGCGCCTTGAGCGCTTCCATCAACTTCTCGC
>JBEPVY010000072.1:0-11241 GCA_041690835.1 Vulcanimicrobiota bacterium
AGATGTATGCATTTACGCAATTCCCGCGCTGGCCTTTTTCAGAGTTTCCCTAGCTCCCCTTCACGCCTTTAGGAATATCCGCCATTGCTCTGACTCGGCAACTGCCTTCAACGTGCGGTTCCGGGTTTCGAGGAGACGCCGCAGGTGCGGGCGCAACACCACCACGTCGATGAGATATCCCAGTAGGGGCGGTGGCGACTGAAATTCCAACCGATCGATCATCAGCGTGTTCATTTTTCGTTCTTCAAATATATGATCGTGCCTAAAATAGCGGAAGATTCCGTTGATCATAGCATCCTGAAAGTACCTTGGCCGGTCAAGCGCCGTGATCCCCACGCGCATCTTCAGCCAGATGCCGAAATGCATTGCTCGCCATTCGACTTCCTCGCCTAGCCCGATCAAACCGGTCGTCACACCGTCAATGGCCTGCTCTCTGCTGGATGCGACTGAATGAATATGAAAATCGACATTACGTGCAAGATCAAAGCATCTTTCAAGCGGGGCGTCGACGATGGTCCGCAGTTCGATCTTCATATTCCGCCACCGTACGGCGCGCGGTTCGCGGTTCCTCGGGCGGTGTCGTGCTGGGACAGGTTTCCCCGCCTGAACCGGCTGCCGATGGAACCCGTGGGCCTTCGACGACCAGGGACTCACCGAGGGCGTGCGGGCTCACAACTTCCACTAGAGCGGAGTACGGCGAGCGCCGTCAAACCGTGCTTGCGATGAGCAAACCTCAACTCGTGGCGGCGTCTCTGGCCGTCGTCGCCGTCCTGGCGTTCGATACCATCGCGGCCCTTATCTCGAAGGGCGGCGGACTCGAATATCGATGGTTCGGAATCCTCGAGATCCTCTTGTACGTCGCGATCGGCTTCTTCGGCGCGCGCGCCACCGGAACGTGGCGGGGCGGGCTCGGCGTCGTCGTGATCGCGGCGATCGCGGAAACGACGTTGGGCTGGTACATCGCCGCGCTCGTCGGCACGGGAGCGCTGCCGGCGAACACCGCACTGCCGATCATCGTAAGCGCCGCGCTCTTCGCGATCCTCTGGAACGGGGTATGCGGACTCGTCGGGGCGCTCATCGGCGCGCGTTTCGCGCGAACGGACGCACCCCGATGAGAGACCGACTCAAGGTCCTCGCATTTGCCGTTCTGACGATCATCGCGGTCTACTTCTTCGCCGCCGTCTTCGGGAAGCTCGGTGGGAACGCCCAATATTTTCTGCCGCTCGATATCCTCGTCTATCTCGGGATCGGCTTCTTCTCGGCCCGCGCGCTCGGGGATTGGCGCGGCGCCGTCGTCATCGTCCTGATCGCGGCGATCGTCGACGTAGCGCTTGCCGTCGGGTCACTCATCTTACCGAACGCGCCGAACTTGAGTCCCGCGAAAATTGTCGAGGCAGAGTCACTAGAATTGGGGTTCAACATGCTCCTCGGGTTCGTCGGCGTCGTCGGTGCGCGTATCGGCGCGAGGCGGATGCCTCCGCTGGGCGCATTCGTGCTTTTCACGCTCTTGACGGCCGCGAGCGCCGGCGCGACTCCGACCATCTCGATCGCCCCGACGGGCGACGCCGCCAAGGTCGCCCTCAAGGGGCGGATGCTGGTCTTCATCCAACCGGTCACCGACGCTAAAGCGCCCGTGCCGAAAGCGCTCGACCCCGGCTTCGTCGCCGACGGCTTTCAGCTCATCGGCTTCGACGTCGCGAAGCCTCCGGGCGCGACGATCGCCGTTCCTTCGAATGCCGCCACGTTCCCGAAACCGCTTGCCGCATTGCCGGCCGGCACATACGACGTGCAAGCATTGCTCGACGTACACCGCATGTACACGTACGACGAGATCGGGGCGGGCGACCTGACCGGTCCCGTGCAACGCGTGCACATCGGCTCCGGCTCGGCGCTCAAACTCGAACTTTCGACCGTTGTCGTCGCACGCCCGCTGGCGCCGACCGCGACCGTTCGATTCTTCACGATGCGCAGCGCCTTGCTCTCGACGTTCTATCACCATCCGGTCGATCTGCGGGCGAGTGTCGTCCTCCCGGATGGCTACGATCCGGCCAAACGCTATCCGGTCGTCTACTGGCAGAACGGTTTCGGCGGGACCTGGGCGAGCGGCTTCAACTTCGACGGCCTGCGCGGCATGATGGCGGCCGACGGATTGCACGCGATCATCGTCGTCACCGACTCGTCTGCGCCCAGCGGCATCACTCAGTTCGCCGACTCCGCGACCAACGGGCCATGGGGCGCCGCGTTCGTGCGCGAATTCGTGCCGGCGGTCGAGCGCGCATTCCCGATCGACGGAACGCCCCAGCATCGCCTGCTCTGGGGACACTCGTCCGGCGGCTGGGCCTCGCTCTGGCTACAGGTCGCCTATCCGAAGTTCTTCGGCGGTACCTGGTCGAGCTCGCCCGATCCGGTCGACTTCCACGACTTCACCGGCCCGGATCTGCTCGCGACGCCGGCCGACAATGCGTACCTCGATCCATACGGCCATCCGTGGCAACTGGTGCGGTTCGGCGGCAAGGATGTGATGACGTTCAAAGATTTCGTGCAGAGCTCCGACGTGATGGGCTACCGTTCGAGCCAGTTCGGCTCGTTCGATGCGGTCTTCAGTCCGGCCGGTCGGGACGGCGCACCGGTCCCGCTCTTCGATCACAAGACCGGGCACGTGAATCCGGACGTGGTCGCGTATTGGGAAGCGCACTACGATATCGCGAGCAAGATCGAACGCGCATGGCCGGTCTACGGAACGACCCTGACGGATCGCATCCACGTCGCGGTCGGCACGCTCGACACGTTCCATCTCGAGCGTGGCGTCTTGCGGCTCGACGCGCGCATGCGCCAACTCGGCGTCACGCCGAACATCACGTACTTCCCCGACGCGAGCCACTTCAGTCTCTTCCAGAAGTCGACCGATTTCGAGGGCTTCCACTGGGCATTCAAGGGCATGGCGGCCGCGCTCGCTCCGCCGAAGTAGGCGCTCCTACGGCTCCGGGTGGCCGTCGTAGATACTTTTGAGGAAGCGGGCCATGTACGTGCCGGGCGGCGCTTTGTAGCCGTCCTGCGGATAGGGAACAGGCAGATAGTGCTGCCGGTCGCGCGGGAGCATCGGGTCGCGGTTCTTCGGATAGCAGAGCGGCCACGGGATGGCGCCGTCCTCCTCGCCGCCGGTGTTGGTCTGCATCGCGTAGCTGACGTAGTAGCAGTGCTTGTCGCCGTCGTTCCAGGTCTTCTCCGGCGTCAGGATCGCGAAGTAGGTGGTCTGGCGCTCTTGCCCCATCTCGTTGATGAACTGCTTCTGGGTCGCGGCCGGCGGCCCGTTCGGCGTAGCGACGCTGAGCGGGTTGTTCTCGGCGTGGAGCTTCTGCGCGACCTTCGCGAACTGCGCTTCCTGGGCGGCCAGGCTCTGGCCGGTCGACGGGCGCTTGGCGGCCTTGGGCGGCTGGCTCGGGGCGTTGGGTGACTGCTTTGCGAGTTCGTGCTTCGGCGGGCGGGAGCTCGGCATCGGCTTGGGCTGGGCGACCTGCTGGACGATCGGCTTCTGGATGTTGACCGGATTCGGCCGGTTCGTCTGTTCGATCCGGGCGGCCGTCGAGAGCGTGACCCGCTCCGGCTTCTGGTTCGACGGGATGGTCAGGACGTGCGAAAACAGCAGCCAGACCAGCAGCGGGACCGTCAGCACGTGGAAGACGAGCGAGAGTAGGGCCGCCAGCGACAATCGTCGCCGGTCTTCCGGCTCGCGTCGGCGCGGGACCATCGGGCCTATGCTACGGGGGCGCCCTGGGCGTTGCCTTGGGGAACCCGTGAAACGACGGCACGAAATGCGGGTAACAACCCATACATCTAGCGAATGAAACAGCGACCCGTCAACGGATCGCACGAGGAGAACGATCGTCTTGGATCAGTACGCACCCCTGGAAGCGCCCCAGTCGTCCTCGGACGGCGGGAACGGTGGGGACAACGCCGTCGCGAAAACGCTGCTCTGGATCGGCGTCGCCGGTCTCTCGGCCGCGCTCGCCTATACGGTCGTGCGTTCGCTCGTAGCGCGCCGGCCGTCCGACGAGACGAGCCAGCGTATTCAGCATCTGATCGACGAGGCCAACACGCTCCTCAAAACTCTTGACGATAAAAAGCACACGTAGTCCGGCCGACCGGCCCGGCGCCTTGCGCGTCGGGAGTGAAGTCGAGATCGGATTCACCGACCTGCTCTCAAACGGACAAGCCGTCGGCCGCGCCGGCGGCGTCGTCGTTTTTTGCTTTGGTCCGTTGCCCCAAGAGCGCGCGGTCGTGCGCATCAGCTCGATCAAGCCCAAGTACGCCGTCGGCGAACTGCTCAAGTTGACGGTCGGCTCGCCGCATCGCGTGGTTCCGTTCTGCGACGTATTCGGAGCGTGCGGCGGCTGCCAGGTGCAGCACCTCGCGTACCCTGCCCAGTTGGCCTGGAAGCGCGACGTCGTGCGCGGCGCGTTGGTCCGGATCGGCGGCTTCACCGACGTGGTCGTGCGAGAGCCGATCGGCATGTCGCATCCGCGCGCCTATCGGAACAAGATGTCGCTGGTGGTCGAACACAAGTTCACCACGCCGACGATCGGTTTTTATCAGCAGCGCTCGCACGACGTGGTCGCGATCGACGCGTGCCCGATCGTCACGCCGCCGCTCAACGACTATATCGCGCGCTTCAATCGCGCCCGCATGAACCCCGAGACCTCGCCCGCCTTGCTCGACGCATGCCACATCGTGGCCCGCAGCGCCCGCGCGACCGGCGAGAACGTCGTGACCCTTACCACCGTCAAACCCTCGGAGGCGGCTCGGCGCGCGGCGCCGGCACTGATGAAGGCCTTGCCCGGTGCGGTCGGAATCGTCAACTCGTACGACCTGAACAGCGCGAATGCGATCATGGGCCGCAAGCACGACACGCTGGTCGGCGAGACGGAGATCGAGGAGCAGATCGACGGCGTGCGCTATCGGGTCTCGGCCGGCTCGTTCTTCCAGGTCAACGTCGAGATCGTCAACCGGATCTTCGCCTTCATGAAGGCCGGGCTGCAGCAGCCTCGTCGGATCGTGGATCTGTATTGCGGCGCCGGTACGTTCACACTGTTCTTCGCCAAGTACGGTGCGACCGTCGTCGGGATCGAAGAGAGCCCGCAAGCCATCGCCGAGGCCGAAGACAACGCGGACCTCAACCGGCTCCAGAACAGCGTTACGTTCCTGACCGGCAAGGTCGAGGACGTCATCCGCTCGCGGGAGGCGCGCGAGGCCCTCAAAGAGGCCCAGATCGTCTTTCTCGACCCGCCGCGCAAGGGCAGCGACGAGGTCACCCTGGGTGCGATCGCGGCCGCGCTACCGCCGAACATCTGGTATCTGTCCTGCGATCCGGCGACGCTCGCCCGGGATTTGAAGTTCCTGGTCGCCAAAGGATATACCATCGGCGTAGTCCAGCCGTTCGACATGTTTCCGCAGACCGGGCACGTCGAGACGCTGGTGACGCTCTATCGCGAGGACGCGACGCCGCGCATCGGCGTGGCAGAGGCCTTTGCGGACGTGCCGGACCCCGTGTGGCCGGTCGAAGCAGCAGAAGAGACACCCAAAAAACCAGAAACGGAATCGGAGTACCCGGACTTTGTCATCCGAGAAGATTGACGTTCGCTACGTTGCGAAACTTGCGCGCATCGCGCTGACCGACGACGAGGTCGAGCGCTTCGGCGCGCAGCTCGGCGACTTGCTCGAGCACGTTCAGGCTCTCGCCGAACTCGATGTGGACGCCGTGCCCGCGACCGCCCAGGTGGTCGAGTCGCGCAACGTCCAGCGCGTCGACGCGGTCCGTCCGACGCTCGATCGCGAGACCGTTCTCGCCCAGGCGCCGCAGCGCCAGGGGCCGTTCTTCCGCGTTCCCCGCATCATCGCCGAGGCCGAATAACGTGAGCGAAACGGTTTCGGCTACCGCCGCCTCGATCACGCGCGAGGTCAACGCGGGCAGACGTTCCGCCCGCGACGTGACCGACGCGATGCTGGCCCACGTCGACGCCGTCGACGATCGGGTCGGCGCCTACCTGACCCGGCTCCACGATCTTGCGCGCGCGCATGCCGACAAGGTCGATGCGCGAATCGCGGCCGGCGAGAAGTTACCGCTCGCGGGCGTGCCGCTCGCCGTCAAGGACAACATGTGCCTGACCGGCACGCGCACCACGTGCGCATCGAAGATCCTCGAGCATTGGGTCGCACCCTACACCAACACCGCGGTCGCGCGGATGCTCGAAGCGGGTGCTATTCCGATCGGCAAGACGAACATGGACGAGTTCGCGATGGGTTCGTCGTGCGAGAATAGCGCGCTCGGCGTCACCCGCAATCCGTACGACCTCGGCTGCGTGCCGGGCGGTTCGAGCGGCGGTTCTGCGGCGGCGGTCGCGGCCAACCAAGCGGCCATCGGGCTCGGTTCGGATACGGGCGGTTCGATCCGCGAGCCGGCGGCGTTCTGCAACCTGGTCGGGTTCAAGCCGACCTACGGCCGCATCTCACGCTACGGCCTGATCGCGTTCGCGTCGAGCCTGGATCAGATCGGCCCGTTCACGCGCACTGTCGAAGATACGGCCTTGGCATACGACGTGATGGCCGGCCACGATCCGATGGACTCGACCTCGATCGATCGCGCGGTAGAAAGCACCGCGGATCATCTGCGCACGGATCTGCGCGGTCTCAAGGTCGGGCTCGTGCGCGAGTTCGATACCGAGGGCCTGGGCAGCGACATCCACGCGGTCTACAAGAAAGCCTACGCCGATCTCGAAGCGCTCGGCGCGGAGATCGTCGACGTGGCCCTTCCGAGCGCCAAGTACGGCCTCGCCACCTACTACCTGATCGCGCCGGCGGAGTGCTCGTCGAACCTCGCGCGCTTCGATGGCGTGCGCTACGGCCTGCGCGTCGATGCGAACGACGTGACCGCGATGTACGAAGCGACCCGCTCGGCCGGTTTCGGCCCGGAGGTCAAACGCCGGATCCTGATCGGCACCTACGCGCTCTCGAGCGGCTATTACGACGCGTATTACGTACGCGCGCAGAAGGCCCGCACCTTGATCGCGAAAGACTTCGAGAAGGCCTTCGCATCGTGCGATCTGATCGCGTGTCCGGCCGCAAGTTCCGCCGCGTTCCCGTTCAACTCCAAGAGCGATCCGTACAGCATGTACCTGATGGATTACTACACGATTCCGATGTCGCTTGCCGGTCTGCCCGCCATCTCGGTGCCGTGCGGCTGGGTGAAAGTCTCGGCCGAGAGCGCACCGATGCCGATGGGCTTGCAGCTCACGTCGCCGATCTTCACGGAACGGATGCTGCTCGGCGCCGCGCACGCCTACGAACAGGCGACGAAGCACGCCGGCCTTCGCGGCCCGGCCGTGGGAGCCGCATGATGCAGTACGAAGCGGTGATCGGCATCGAGTGCCACGTCGAACTCAAGACCAAGAGCAAGATGTTCTGCGGCTGCCCGAACGAGTTCGGGGGCGAGCCGAACACGCAGGTCTGTCCGGTCTGTCTCGCCCTTCCGGGCGCGTTGCCGGTCGTCAACGAAGTCGCGATCACGCACATGATCCGCTCGGGTCTGGCGTTCGACGCGGAGATCCCGGCGTTCTCGAAGTTCGACCGGAAGAACTATTTCTATCCGGACATGCCCAAGGACTACCAGATCTCGCAGTTCGACATGCCGCTCACCCAAGGTGGCGTCGTGAAGTACTGGCTCGAGGATGGCAGCATCAAAGAGTGTCGCCTGACGCGCATCCATCTGGAAGAAGATACCGGCAAGTCGTCGCATGCGGGCTCCGGCGACGGACGCATCGCGGGAAGCACGCATTCGCTGGTCGATTTCAACCGGGCCGGCGTGCCGCTGATGGAATGCGTCTCCGAACCGGATATCCGGAGCGCGAAAGAGGCGGTCGGCTATCTGGAGTCGCTCAAGCGCACGTTCGTGATGCTCGGCGTGAGCGACGTCAAGATGGAAGAAGGCTCGCTCCGCTGCGATGCCAACGTCTCGATCCGTCCGATCGGGCAAGCAGAGTACGGTACCAAGACCGAGATCAAGAACATGAACTCGTTCCGCTCGGTCGAACGGGCGATCGAGAGCGAGATCGCGCGCCAGACCGAGATCCTCGAGTCGGGCGGGCGGATCATCCAAGAGACGCGCGGTTGGGACGAGATCCACGGCACGACCCACTCGATGCGCAGCAAAGAACAGGCGCACGATTACCGCTATTTCCCGGACCCGGATCTGGTGCCGATGGAAGTCTCGCGCGACCTGGTCGAACAGATCCGTGGTTCGCAGCCCGAGATGCCGTGGAAACGTTTCGAGCGCTATCGCGGCGAATACCACTTCAACGTGCTGCAGGCGACCCAGTTGCTGGACGACGCGGCTCTCGCGACGTACTTCGACGCGACCGTCGCAGCGAGCAAGAACCCGCAGCAATCGCTCAACTTCGTGCTCGGCGACCTGTCGCGACTCGCGAACGAATCGAACGTCGCGATGCAAGACTCGAAGGTCACGCCTGCGGGCCTGGCCGAGCTGATCGGCTTGGTCGAGGGCAAGACCATCAACTCGAAGATCGCGAAAGATCTGCTCGAGCGGATGTGGCAGAACGGCGAGTCGCCGAAAGCCATCGTCGAACGCGAAGGTCTCGCGCAGACCAGCGACACGGGCGCGATCGAGAAGTTCGTGGACGACGTGTTGGCCGCCAACCCGAGCGTCGTGGCCGAGTACAAGGCGGGCAAGGTCACCGTCGCCGGCTTCTTGGTCGGTCAGGTCATGAAGGCCTCGCAGGGCAAGGCGAATCCGGGCATGGTCCAGGATCTCGTCAAGAAGAAACTCGCGTAGGTTCGTGCGCTGATGCTCGCCGACGAGCGGACGCTCGAAGCGCTCGATTTCGCCGGCGTGCTCGCGCGCGTCGTCGGAGCGACCCATACCGAGCGCGGTCGCACGTTTGCCGAAGCATTGGCGCCGCTCTCGGACTTCGAGGCGATCCGGCGCGAACAGGCGGCCACTGCGGAAGTCCGTGAGTTGATCGCAGGCAGCGACTTCCACGTCGGCCGCGCCATCGACACGGCCGCACATACGGAGGCAGCCGCTCTCGGCCGGATTCTCGGCGCGACCGAACTCCGGGCGGTCGCCGAAGCGATGTCGGCAGCGGCCGCGGCATATAAGGGTACGCGCGCCCGTCCGAGCGAGACGATCGGCGCGATCACCGCGCCGTACCTACCGCTCAACGAGATCGTCCGCAACGTTACCGACGCGATCGACGAACGCGGCACCATCACCGATCGCGCCTCGTCTGCCCTCGGGCGGATCCGCCGGAACCTCGCCAACGCCCAGAACGATGCACGCGACCGGGTCGGTTCGATCGCCAAGTCCGGCAACCGCGCCATCCAGGACAACGTCGTCACCCTGCGTGACGGGCGCTACGTCGTCCCGATCAAAGCCGAGTTCTCGGGCGAGTTCGCGGGGATCGTGCACGACACGAGTTCGAGCGGACAGACGCTCTTCGTCGAACCGCTGGCCGCGCTCGACTCCAACAATCGCGTGCGCACCTTGCGCCTGGAAGAGGGCCGCGAGATCTCGCGGATCCTGGAGGCGCTTTCGCGCGTGATCGGTGGGCAAGCCGAACAGATCGAGCGCAATGTCGAGATGCTCGCCCGGCTCGACGTGCTCGCCGCCAAAGCCGCGCTCGCGCGCTCGATGGACGCGCGCCCGGCCGAACTGCTGGACGCACCGAACGTCGCGATCTTCGACGGCCGACACCCGCTCCTCGGCGATCGCGCGGTACCGCAGTCGCTCGCGCTCGACGACGAGACGCGCCTGCTCGTCATCAGCGGACCGAACATGGGCGGCAAGACGGTCGCGCTCAAGATGCTCGGGCTGTTCGTCGCGATGACCTATACCGGGTTGCAGATCCCGGCCGCGCACGGCACCCGGATCGGGCGCTTCGAACGCGTGGTCGCGGATATCGGCGACGAACAATCGATCGTCGAGAACGCCTCCACGTTCTCCGCACACCTCCGTCGCATGCGCGAGATCCTGACCGAGGCGAACGCGCGGACGCTGGTGCTGGTCGACGAGATCGGGGGCGGCACCGAACCGACGGCGGGTGCGGCGCTCGCGGTCGCATTCCTCGAACGTCTCCTCGCGGCGCGTGCTTGCGCGATCGTCACGACCCATGCGACCGAGCTGAAGCTTTTCGCGCACGGATCGCCCGGCGTCGCCAACGCGAGCGTGCGGTTCGATCCGCAGACGTTCGCACCGAGCTATCACCTCGACATCGGCGCACCCGGCCAGTCGCTGGCGTTCCCGCTCGCGCGCGCGATGGGCATCGAGCCGGCGATCCTGGTGCGCGCGGAGACGTTGCTCGAGTCGCGCGACCGCGACTACGAATCGGCGCTCGCCGAGCTCGGTCAGCGCAACGCCGAACTTCAGGCGGAGCGGGAGGCGGCCGCGGCTCAGCGGATGGCCGCCGAGCGCCGCGAGAGCGAAGCGCGCAGTACGAAGGAGGCGCTCGACCGCGAACGGTCGTCGCTTGCGGAGAAGGCCCAAGAGCAGATGTCCAAGGCGCTCCGTGATTTCGTCGCGGAACTGCAGCGGCGCGCGACCGAGAACGCCGGTCGCCCGAAGGTGACCTCCTCTCAGAGCGCCCTGATGGATCGATCGATCGAAGCGATGCGCCGCGAGCTCGGGATCGTGCCGGCACCCGCGAGTGCGCCTTCGACGAATACGTTCTCGGTCGGTGACCGGGTACACGTCGCCTCGTTCGATCGCGAAGGCGTCTTCGCCGAGGACTATGGCGACAGCGCGCTGATCGCGCTCGGCGCGCTCAAGACGGTCGTCCCGAAAGGCGAGCTGAAGCGCCTCGGCGGTCCGCGTGTCGAGAAGGCGCGCTCGCGCGGCGAGGGCAATACCGCCCGGCTCGAAGCCTCGACCCGGACGATGGCCGAACTCGACGTGCGCGGCCAGCGCTTCGTCGACGCCCAACCGGTGGTCGAACGCTGGCTTGACGGCGCCATGCTCGGCGGGAGCGGCTCGCTCCGGCTGATCCACGGCAAGGGCACCGGCATGCTCGGCCGCGGCCTGCAAGAGTTTCTCCGTGACTATCCCGGCGTCAAGAGCATTCGCTACGGCAATGCCGACGAGGGGGATGGCGGCGTGACCATCATCGAACTGGACGGGTAGACATGGCAACGCATCCACATTTCGCCGACGCGGCGTATCTGCTCGACGGGTTCGAA
>JBEPVY010000073.1:0-10896 GCA_041690835.1 Vulcanimicrobiota bacterium
TCAAAGAGCTGGTCGCCGCCCTGCCGATCGCGGCGGACGTGCTGACCCAGTTCGGTCTGGGCTGCTCCGGCTGCGGCGTGAGCAAGTACGAAACCCTCGAACAGGGAGCCTCCGCACACGGCTTGCGGGTCGATCCGATCCTGGCCGCGCTCTCGCAGGCCCGCCTCTCGGGCTTCGTGCCCCTGATCGCGAACGAAGACCGCACGCCCGCACGCAAAGCGCCGAGCGCGCCGGGCGCCTTCTCCGGCCGCGCCAAGATCAAATACGTCGTGCCCGTGATGTCCGGCAAGGGCGGCGTCGGCAAGTCGCTGGTCACCGCGCTGCTCGCGCTCGGGCTACGGCGCAAACATCTGCGCGTCGGCATCCTCGACGCCGACGTCACCGGCCCTTCGATCCCCAAGCTCTTCGGTCTGCGCACGCCGCTCGAGATCAGCGCCGATCCGAACGCGCCCAAGACCGCGCAAGGGAATCCGCAGCCGCTGATGGTCCCGGCCATCTCGCGCAGCGCGATCGAGATCGTCAGCTCTAACCTGCTGACCGACAAAGAAGATACCGCGATGATCTGGCGGGGACCGATCCTCTCGGGCGTCATCCGTCAGTTCTTCGAGCAGGTGCTCTGGAGCGATCTGGACGTCTTGCTGATCGATCTGCCGCCGGGAACCTCGGACGCGCCGCTCACGGTGTTGCAGTCGCTCAAGGTCGACGGCGTCGTACTGGTCACCATGCCACAGGCGCTCGCGACCATGATCGTACGCAAGGCCGCCAACCTGATCCATCAGCTCAAGAAGCCGGTGCTCGGCGTCGTCGAGAACATGTCGTACTTCATCGCGCCGGACACCGGCACGAAGTACGAGATCTTCGGGCCGTCGTATGCCGACAAGGTCGCGGAGCTCGCCGACGCGCCCGTGCTGGCGCGCATCCCGATCGATCCCGAGAAAGCTCGCTTGGCGGATGCCGGCGAAGTCGAAGCGATCGACGATCCGATCTGCGACCAGCTCGCGACCGCGCTGCTGGAAGCGCTCGAGCGCCAGCCCAAGGCGAAAGAGACTATCTCGCTGCTCTGAAGAGCGGCACGCCGTCGCTCCACGTCTCCACCACGGTGCAATCCTCGAACGCGGCGCCGTCGAGCGGATCGCGATCGAGCACGACCAGGTCCGCCGCGAAGCCCGGCTCTAGTCGGCCCGTCTCGCCCTCGACGTGCCCGAACAGCGCCGCGTTGTAGGTGTACATCGTCAGCGCTTCTTCCGCCCTCAGCCGTTCCGACGGCTCGTGATGATCGACGCAGGCCTGCATTCCCGCGAGCGGATTCAACTCGCAGACCGGGCTATCGTCGCCGCCGCAGAGCACGGCGCCGGCGCGCTGCGCACGTCCGAGCGCGTTCATCGAGCGCATCCGCTCGGCACCGAGGCGGTCGTCGTACATGCGGCCCACGCCGCCCCAGAGTTCGTCGAACTGCGGCTGCATCGAGAGATAGATCCCCATACGCGCGCACGCTTCGATATGCTCCGGGCGCGCGATCTCGAAGTGTTCGATGAAGTGCCGGCATCCGCGCGAGGAGGGTTTGCCGCCGAGCACGCGCTCCCAGGTCGCGACGCATTGTTCGATCGCGCGGTCGCCGATCGCATGCACGCCGGCCGATATCCCCATCGCTTCCGCGGTCGCGAAGTACGCGTAGACCCGATCGTCGCTGTAGGTCAGCGTGCCGAGACCGCCGCCGATGAACGGTTCGCAGACCGCGGCCGTGCGGCTCCCGATCGAACCGTCCAGGAAGACGTCGCCTCCGATGTAGGGCAGGCCGAGTTCGAAGGCGAGTTGCGGGTCGGGCTCACAGACCTTCGGATACCATTTGGCCGGCAGCGCGCGAAGCTGTTCGATCTCGAACGCATACCGGTCGCGCGCGAGGCCGACCAACTGGGCGTGCAGATGCAGGGCGCCGTTGCGCAGCGCGAGGTCCACCGCACGCCGGTCGGCGCGGCGATTGGCGGCCTCCGGTAGGGCTGCGAGAAAGGCCGCCTGCGCGCGCCAGTTCGCATCGAGCGAGAGCCGCCCGTTCGGCGCGCCGTCCGGACCGCGCTCCATCCCCTGCATATCCGCCGGGAGATCGAGCCACGCGAGGGTTGCGCGATTGACGATGCACGAATGCCCGTCGACGCGCACGAGCATCGCACGCGCGCCGGCGTGGACGGATTCGAGCGGTGCGGCATCCGCCAGGCGCCCGTCGCTCCAGGTGCTCTCGTCGTACTGGCCCGCGAACACCACGCCGTCTTCTATCCCGAGCCCGGCGACGCGTGCGAAGAACGCGTCGTACGAGCGGAGCGCGTACAGGTTGCGTTCGCCGAGAAAGTGCCCCGTATCGGTGACGTGGACGTGGCAGTCGGCGAACGCCGGCAGGACGGTCGCGCCGCCCAAGTCGCGGCGCTCGACGCCGCCACCGATCTCGCTTGCGTCGAGCGAGAGGATGCGACCGCCGTCGGTGAGGACGGCATCGTGGCGACGATAGGTCCTTCGGATGGGGTCGTAGGCGTAGGCACGGGCGTTTACGAGGGCGAGCATCCCGTCCTCTTGAATGGCCGGGCATGCCCTCCTCTCTCGGAGCGCAAGGATCTGCCCTCCGAACCGGCTCGATAATCGCCGGCTTTCTTGTGTTATGGATTGCGTCGGACGTCGCGGCGCAACACTATATCAATCTTCCCGGCTTCAGCCCGTGGTATCTCGGCGGCGCGCTCGACCTCGCGCTCTTCTACGCGATCGGCACGCGCTGGTGGCCGCTCGTCATGGTGGCCGACCTGCTGCGCATGGCGATCTTCGGCCAAGCGCCGAACGTCACGGTCCCATTCGTGCTCGCACACGGCGCCATCACCGGTCTCGGCTATGCCGGCGCATACCTATTGCTGACGCGCACCCTCAACGTGACCTTCTCGACGCGTACGGCTCGCGATGCGATCCTCTTCATCCTCGTCGGCGCGGTCGCCGCGCCGACCGCGGTCGCATTGGCGTTCGCGTCGGTCGCGATCGGAGCCGGCATCTTCACCTGGGGCGACCTGCCGCTCCAACTGGCCCGCTTCATCGTCGGCGACGGCATCGGCGTTCTGTGCGCTTTTCCCGCGCTCGCGCTCGGCCTCGAGTGGATCGCCGGCGATCGCGCCAAGTTCGACCCTCACGTCGAACGCTGGGAATTCTATACGGCGCTCTTGTGCACGATGCTGGCGGTCTTCGGCGCCTATGCATTGGCGCCGAGGGATGTCGGCGCGCCGCTCCTGGCGATTCCGTTCCTTCCGCTCGCATGGCTCGCGATCCGGGGCGGGATCGTCGGCGCTTCGGTCGGGATTCTGGGCGCCGACATCACCGCTACCGTCCTGCAGATCGCGGCGCACGCGCCGCCCGGCAACCTGATCAACTATCAATCCTTCATCGCGACCAGCGGCATCATGGCGATCGCGCTCGGCGCGATCTCGTGCGAACGAAACCGGCTAGAACGGCGTCTGCGAAAGCGCGCGGAGATCGACGCGCTGACCGGGCTTCCGAATCATTCCAGCCTGATCGAATGGATGCAGAGCCGCGGCGAGAAGAGTCTCGCGCTGGTCGTGGCCGATGTCGACGACATGCGCTTGCTCAACGAGGGCGTCGGCCGCGACGGAGCGGACCAACTGCTCGCGATCTTGGGTACGCGCCTCGCCGACATCGCGACGCCGTCCACGCTCGTCGCTCGCGTCAGCGCGGATGAGTTCGCGCTCGTCTCCGAACGGGTCGAGGACGTCGACGTGATGGTCGCCGCATTGCACGGCTGCGTCGAGGAGGCGTTCCCGCTGGCGGAAGCGCGCATCTTCCTCTCGCTTTCGCTCGGCGTGAGCATCGGTCCGGGCCGGAACCCGGACGTCCTGATCCGCGCCGCCGATTCTGCCGTCGACCGCGCCAAAGCGACCCACCGGCGCGAAGTGATCTACACCAACGACTCCGATACCGCTCGCGGCCAGACGCTGCTCGCCGAACTCCATCGCGCCGCCGACGAGGGCGAGTTCGTCTCGTTCTACCAGCCGCTCTACCGGCGTCAGGAAGGACGCTGGCGCTTCATCGGCGTCGAAGCCTTGATGCGCTGGGATCATCCCGAACGCGGCGTCCTCAAGCCGGCCGCTTTTCTCCACCTTCTCGAACGTTTGGCCGTCGGCGAGCGCGTCGGTTGGACGACCATCGAGAGCAACATCTTCCACGCCACGACCTGGCGGGCGATCGATCCCGACTTCACGATGTGGGTCAACGTCTTCGACCGTCAGTTGCACGACCCGCGCTTCAAAGAACGTCTGCTCGATATCTTGGCCAGGCACGACTTCCCCGCAAGCGCTCTGGTGGTCGAGATCAACGAGACCATCGTGGCCGCCGACGAAGCCGAGATCGGCGAGATCTCGCGCGGTCTGCGCGAGAGCGGCATCCGGGTCGCGATCGACGACTTCGGGACGGGCGGGTCTTCGCTCGGCAGGCTACGCGAGATCCCGGCCGACATCATGAAGATCGACCGTTCGTTCGTCGCGCGTTGCGAGATCGATCCACGCGCGCGCGCCGTCGTTCAGGCGGTCGTGCACCTCGCGCGCGAAGTCGACCTTGAGGTCGTCGCGGAGGGCGTCGAGAACGCGATGCAGTTGGCGATGATCGAGTCGCTCGGCTGCGATATCGTGCAAGGGTATGCGCTTGCGCATCCGATGCCGCGGGATCGGGTCGATGCGTATCTCGCCGAGAACCGCTCCGCTTCGGCGTGAGGCGGGGGGCTCGGCTTGTCGGAGGAGAGACGCGGGTGTGCGTCATCGAGCGGACGTTCGTCGCGACCATCGTGGCCGCTCCTACTCGTCCGTTTTTTCGCAACGTTCAAAGGAAGTCGCCATCCATGGCGATTGCGAAAAAATCGGAACGCCGCCCGACGACGCACACCCGCGTCTCTCCTCCGACAAGTCGACCCATCGGCGGGCGGGAGCTTCGGGATTCTCTTTGTTTGGGTGGTGTTTTCTTTGACGTTTTTCTTCGGTGTTCTCTTTAGTGGAGGATGGCTGAGGGGCGGGTGCCGAGCCAGTGGGCTAGGTCGGTCTTTTCTTTGACGTAGTTTCCGGTGCGTAGTTCTTCGCGGAGTTCTCCGAAGGTGCCGGAGGCTTCGGCGAAAGCGTCGTGTTTGTGGATCGATTCGTAGTTCACTTGGCTCGCGAAGACGAACGTGTCGTCGGGGAGGTCGGCGTAGACGTCGAGCGAGCGCGCGAGGATGCCGCGGACGACGTCTTCGACGAACTTGGGATTGTGGTGGGCTTTGTTGACGACGAAGAACTCGTCGGGGCGCTTCAAGAGATCGTAGGTCTCGCTCGACATCGAGTTCTCGACGATCTCGACGAGATCGTCGGCGCGGACGGCCAAGTCGTCGTCGCTCGCGCCGATCAGGACCGAGCCTCGGCCGCGTTGGTTGTGGGTCGCGACCGGGAGCGCGTCGAGCGCGCGCTCGGCGTCGGTGCGGCTGAAGCCGGCCTCGATCAGTTCGCCGAGCGAGTGTTCGCGCACCATCAGCTGCGCGCACGGACAGGCGGTCATGCCTTCGGCTTCGACGCCGATCGCGCGACGGGTCGCGCCGTTCTCGTCGGCGTGGGCGATGCCGATCAGGGTGTAGGTCTCTTCCCCGCGCTTGCCGCTGACCGGCGTCCAGCGTTCCAGTCCGAAGTCGGCTTGGAGACGGACGTCGGCACGGATGGCGGCTTGGCTCTGGACGATCTCGCGAGCGATCGCCTCGACCAGGCGTTCGATGCGGGCGGGCTCGTCGACCCGGGCGAGGACGTCGAGGGTCGCCTCTTCGAGGATCTCGGAGAAACGCGACATATGGACGCCGGCCTTGTCGGGCGCGAGGTCCGCGACCATCGAGAACGTGCCGTTGAAGACGCGCGCGCGACCGTCGATCTCCAGGTGCACGATGCGCTTGACCGACGAGACGCCGACGCGCCCGAGAGAGAGACGCACGTCGGGCGCTTCTTCTTGACGATTCGCGGCGAAACGGAGGCTCCGCTCGCGGCGGCGCACGCCCGAATCGCCGAGCGTGGCCGCGGCGGCGGCGTAAGCCGGCGCGATTTCCGCGAGCGGGATGAGATCGTAGGCGCGCTTGAGGAGTTGCGGGTGTTCGACGTCGTCGAAGACCAGCACGTCGATGTCGATCGGGCGGGCTTGCAGACGGTGGCGGCCGGCGCGACCGATCTTCACCTCGACGTCTTGCGTGAAACGCTCGAGGGCGGATGCGTCGAGGTCGGTCGCGATCTCTGCGGCGATGTTGAGAAAGGCGGGACCGGCGGCTCCTTCGGCCGGTTCGCTCTCGTAGAATGCCGAGACGGCCGCCACCGACGTGCGCGCACGCAGGCGCTGGAGCGCGGCCAGAATATTCGCTTGTCGATCGCCGAGGTTCGAGCCGATCCCGAGGTAGACGCGGTGCTGCATGGCGTCCGTCTTCGGCAGAGTGCCGGAGCCGTCCGGCAGGAGCCGCTTGGCGGCGGAGCAACGCAAGGCGCGTGAGCGAGTTCCTGGTCGCGATCGGTTCCGAGCCCGGGTTGCGCTTCGAGCGGCCGCATGCGGTCCTACGCGCCCCGACCGCCGCCGAGGCGGGCGCGGCGTTCGATGCCGCCGATGCGGCGCTGCGGGATGGGCATTGGGTCGCGGGCGTGCTCGAGTACGAGGGCGGCGTGCGGCTCGGTATCTTCGATCCGCCGACGGACCATCCCGACGAGGCGCGCGGTTGCTATGCGCTCGGGCGGACGCATGCGAGCATCGACCGGCGTTCGTACGATGCGGCGATCGCGAGCATCGCGCGCGCGATCTACGACGGCGACGTCTACCAGGTGAACTACACGGTGCCGTTCGGATTCGCGCTGGACGGAGATCCGTACGCGCTCTACCGCGATCTGGCCGCGCGCGCGCGCGCGCCGTACGCGGCCTACGTGCGCGATGGCGCCGAGCACATCGTCTCGATCTCACCGGAGCTCTTCCTGCGGTTCGACGGGCGACGGGTCGAGACCAAACCGATGAAAGGCACGACCACGCTCGATCGGATCGAAGATCTCTCGTCCTCGAAGAACCGCGCCGAGCATGTGATGATCGTCGACCTGCTCCGCAACGACCTGCGCCGCGTCTGCACCGACGTGCGTGTCGATTCGCTCTATGACGTCGAGACGTATCCGACGTTCGCGACCATGACGTCGACGATCTCGGGCGCGCTCGCTCCCGACGTGCCGCTGGCCGCGCTCTTACGAGCCACGTTCCCGTGCGGAAGCGTCACCGGTGCGCCCAAGCGCGCGGCGATGAGGCAGATCGCGCTCCTCGAGAAGCGCGCGCGCGGCGCCTACTGCGGTAGCCTTGGATACCTCTCGCCCGAGCGGCGTGGATGGTGGAACGTCGCGATCCGGACGGCCCAAATCGACGCGACCACCGGTAGCGGGCGGTTCGACGCGGGTGGCGGCATCGTTGCCGATTCGGACGCGGAGGGCGAAGCCCGCGAAGTCGAGCTCAAGGCGCGCTTCTTCCTCGAGCGATCGCAGCCCGTCGATCCACTCGAGACGTTCGCCGGCGCCGACGCCGGCGCGCGGGCTACGCATCTGGCTCGTCTGCGCGCTTGTGCCACGCACTTCGGTCGGACCTTCGACGACGCGCGGCTGCGCGCGCAGATCGAGGCGGTCGATCGGCCCGGGGTCCTGATCCGCGTTCGCGTCGACGAGGCCGGCGAGGCGCACGTCGAAACCCGGCCGCTCGAATCGTCGGTGGAGCCGGTCGCGATCTGCGTCGCCGAGGAGCGCGTGCGCAGCGCCGATCCGATGCTCGGCTGGAAGACCACGTGGCGGCCGGCGTTCGATCGCGCGGGTGCCGAGGCAAAGGCGCGTGGTTGCTTCGATGCGCTCCTCACGAACGAACGCGGCGAACTGACCGAGGGCGCCCGCACCACGCTGTTCGCGCGTATCGACGGAAGACTGGTCACGCCGCCGCTTGGCGCCGGCCTGCTCCCGGGCATTCTGCGCGCGCGCACGCTCGCAAGCGGAGAAGCGGTCGAGCGCGTGCTGATGCCCGCCGATCTGCGCGCGGCCGAAGAAATATTCGTCGGAAATTCGGCGCGCGGGATGCTGCGCGCGCGCCTCGTCGAACCATAGCGGTGTGAACGATACCGCGAATCTCTATCCGTACGTCCTCGCGCCGAAGCTCGCGCCGGCCATCTGGGGTGGCGACGCGCTGGTCGCGACGTACCACAAGGACGGCGATCCGGCCGCCAAGATCGGCGAGTCGTGGGAGTGCTGGGACGCAAATGCGGTGCTCAACGGTCCGCTCGCCGGTAAGACCGTCGCCGACCTGCGCGGACTGCTCGGCGCGGATCTGCTCGGCGATATCGATCCGAGCCGGATCTTCCCGATCCTGACCAAGATCATCGACGCGCGCGATTCCCTCTCGGTGCAGGTCCACCCGGACGACGCCTACGCCAACCGGGTCGAGCATCAACCGTTCGGCAAGACCGAATGCTGGTACGTCTTCCATGCCGACGAAGGCGCCGAGCTGGTCCTCGGCTGGACGCACGATACCTCGCGCGCGGAGTATCTCAAGCGCGTCGCGGACGGTTCGCTCGGCGATCTGCTTCGGCGCGTCCCGGTCAAAGCGGGCGATGCGTTCTATCTCCCGTCCGGCACGTTGCACGCGATCGGCAAGGGCATCGTCGTCTTCGAGACCCAACAGGCAAGCGACCTGACCTATCGCATCTTCGATTGGAACCGCCCCGGCGCGGATGGGAAACCGCGCGAGCTCCACGTGGAGAAGGCGGCCGACGTTCTCGACTATCACCGCGGAGTACGCGGCGCGATCGAACCGGTCGCCTACACCTTCGAGAACTTGGCGCGCACGCTCCTGATCGCCGGTCCGAATTTCACTGTCGAGCGTATCGTCGCGACCGCCGACCCGGGCTCGATCGCGACGCAGAACCGCCCGCAGATCGCGATGGCGCTCGAGCGCCGGCTCTCCGTCTCATGCGACGGCGGCAACGTCACCCTCGAACCGTATCAGACGGCGCTGATCCCGGCCGCCGCGAAATGGACGACCTTCGCATCCGCCGACGACGCCGACGCGCCGTTCATGTTCGTCTCCCCGCCACCTTCACCGGAGGCCGTACCCGTGCGACTCCTCGCGGCCGGTGTCGATCAACCCCGCATCGATGCGTTCATGGAGCAGTTCCGAGCATAGCCCGCATCCGACGGCGCAACTCGTCGCCGACGGTGACGGCGTCTTCGGGGACGAGTGGGCGCGGGTCGGCGCTCAACCGGGCGATGTCCCAGCGTTCGTTTTCGGCGGTGCCGAAGTAGCCTTCGATCTTGGCCGCCTCCGCGTGGCTCATCACGTGATCCGCGTCGATCGGGACGTGGTAGAACGCGGCCAGCCTCGCGCCGACCAGACAGAGGGCGTCGATCAACGGCTCGGTGAGCGGGCACTTGCCGAAGTCGGCCGGCGTCGAACCGTCCATCGACATGATCGAGATGCCGACCGCGAACGAGTTTCGTCCGCGCGTGTGCTGGGCGTAGGGCGGCTCCGGCTGCGCGTAGACGTCGCGCATGTTCGCGCGTGGGTCGTGCGTGTTGACGACCACGATCTCGCCGTCGTCGTCGGTGGCGACGCAGTAGTGGTAGGCCGGAAAGACGGCACGATAGTCGTGCGCCGACCAATGCGTGTAGATCCGCTCGATCCGACCCTCCGGGAACTCGGGCTTCCAGTCGGCGATCTTCCAGTGCGGGTACTCTTCGATGCGATGTTCTTCGGCCATACCGGTCCGATTCGCGCCCGCCGCATCAGGACATTCCGAGCGAGGTGCGAAAGACGCGCAAGCGATGAACGCGGACTCCAACGACCTCTTGCAGTGGCACGACGGGCTCGCGCCCGGGCACGCGCGCGACGCCGACGGCACGCTACGCATCGGCGGAATCCGCGCGAGCGAGCTAGCGCGCGCCTACGGCACCCCGCTGCTCGCGCTCGACTTCGCGGTGTTCGACGCCGCGATCGCCGAGTTCGTCGACGCCTGCACCCCGCACCGCATCGACATCGCCTATGCGGGCAAGGCGCTGCTGCTGGTCGCGATCGCGAAATACCTCAAGGCGACCCCGCTCGAACTCGACATCTGTTCGCTCGGCGAGTTGTTGACGGCCGAACGGGCCGGATTCCCGGCCGAGCGCCTGACCCTGCACGGCTGTGGCAAACCGGACGACGAGCTGGACGCGGTCGCGGCTGGTCGCGTCGGCACGATCGTCGCCGACAGCCTCGAAGAGATCGCGCGCCTGGCCGAGCGCGCAGACCCGGCCCGACCGATCCGCACCATCCTGCGGGTCAACACCGGCATCGAGGCCCACACCCACGAGTTCGTGCGGACGGGCGGTGACAACACCAAGTTCGGCGTCCCCGAGCGTCAGTACGACGATGCGATCGCCGCCCTCAAAGCCGCGCCCGGCCTGCGTTTCGCCGGCCTTCACTCGCACATCGGCTCGCAGATCTACGACGCGGGTGCCTTCGTCGAGAACGTCCGCCTGCTGGTCGACCTGGCCGCACGCTTCGGACGGGCCGGCCTGATCAGCCAGAAGTTGATCGTCGGCGGCGGCTTCGGCGTACAGACCGATCCGAACGGCGAGCGGACCGTGCCGATCCCCGAGACGATCGCCGCGATCGCGCAGACCGCGAACGAGAGCGTGGCTGCGGCCGGCATTCCGCCGGTCCGGATCGGCATCGAGCCGGGCCGCGCGCTGATCGCGCGCGCCGGCACCACGATCTACACCTGTATCTTATACACATATGACGCTGCCGACGAACTCAAGGGTGTTGATCTCGGTGGTCGCCGTATAATTAAAAAAAAAAGGGGGGGGGGGGGGGGGGGGG
>JBEPVY010000074.1:0-10222 GCA_041690835.1 Vulcanimicrobiota bacterium
CGAGACGAGCGAGTCGCCGATGCCGCCGCCCGCGGAGTACACGAGCGCCTTCACGCTATTCCTCTAGTGTCTTGACCAGCTCGCGGGTGTACATGCCGTCGAGGAACTGTCCGCGCGCGAACGCCCGGATCGGCGCGGGGAGGCCTTCGCTGACGGCGACGCCGGCCAGCCACGAGAGCACGTTGTCGTTGAGCAGATACTTGCCGCGCATCAGGTTGAAGCCGTAGGCGCCGGTCGCCATCTTCACGCGGTTCGACGACGACTTGGCGAGAAAGCGACGGGCCATGCGGGCGCGCTCGAGCGCCTTCTGGGTCTCGACTTCGAGGGTGTTGTCGGTCGGCGGCTTGATGTGCCAGATGTAGGCGTCCCACGCGAAGCCCCAGCGCAGACCGTGTTCGCGCAGACGGACGCCGAGTTCGGTATCTTCCCAGCCGTAGAGCTTGAAGTCTTCGTCGAATCCCCCGACCGCGTCGAGGGCGTGTTTCGGGACCGAGACGTTGCACGTGCACAGGAACGCGCGCGACATGTTCGCCGGCGACGGCTTGGGCCGTTGGTCATATCCCGAGACGTTCATGATCGGGCCGTTGACGACCAGGTTGACCGTATGGTGCGCCGCTTCGTGGGCGGCGACGAAGCCCGGTGGCGCGACGATGTCGTCGTCGCAGAACAGGATGAGGAAGCCTTCGGCCACCTTCACGCCCGCATTGCGCGCCTTGCCCCGATTCGGCTCGGCTTCGTAGACGTAGCGTACGGGAACCGCTTTGCGAGCGTTCGCGCGTTCCGCGACGCCCTTGGTGTCGTCGCTCGACCCATTATCGACCACGATCACCTCGAACGACGGTGCGCCGATCTGGTGTTCGAAGGACGCGAGCGCGTGCTCGAGATAGTTCTGGCGATCGCGGGTGGCGATCACGATCGAGATGCGCATCAGACGGCCAGCTCCAGAAGGACGGCGGCCATGCGGTCGGCCGCGCCGATGTGTTCGGTATAGAGGGCCGGCAGACGCGCGGCGGTCGCGGCGAGCCACGGCGCATCGTCGAAGCGCTGCAACGCGACGCGCGCGACGCGTCCGGGTGAGAGCGTGCCGTGCAGTTCGGTGATGATCATCTCGTCGGCATCGATGTTCGGTTGCGAGTGATAGGTGAATCTCTTCGAATACGCGAGTACCGCCGCGCCCTTGAGCTTGCGCCCGACCAGCGGAACGCGATCCAGATACGTGAGCGCACCGTTGATCGTGATCAGCTCGGGGGTATTCAGCGGCGTGATCGAGACGACCGGCACGCCCAGGGCCGCGAGTTCGATCGTCTTGGTCCCCGGCAACGTCAGCACCAAACGCGCGCGTCTGGCAGCGGCCAGCGCGTTGTGCAGGATCGGTACGCGCAACGAGCCGTCGAGCGTCTCGGCGTAGGCGACCTCGCCTTCGTGGACGAGGCGTCCCTTCTCCGACCACATGCGCGGATCGCCGCCGCGCGCGAGCGCGGCGCGCACCGCTTCGAGATCGACGAACGGCGAGAGCCCGAAGGCGACCGGGATCTCGGGGCGCTCGCGGTGGATCCGGCGCGCGACGGCCAGGAAGAACGGGATCAGTTCTTCGATCTCGAACTTGCGCGAGCCCGGCATGATCAGGATGCCGTCGATCGGAGCCGTCTCTTCGAGCGGCTGCTCGCCTTCGAGCAGGGCGCCGTCGATCGCCAGATTTCCGATCTGCGAGATGCGCTCTTCGGGGACGTTCCAGGCCTTCAACTGTCGCACGTTCTTCTCATCGACCGCGAATGCGCGCGCGAGGGTTGCAGCGTAGCCCGGTTTCGAGAACTTATACGTGGTCGCGACGCCGCCCAGCCGTTTGCGCACGCGCGCGGCGTGCATCAGGTCGCCGCCCATGTACTGCACGACGTCGACCGCGAGAGGTTGGTCCGCGACGCTCCCACCGAGCGCGAAGCGGACGTACTCGCCCGGTTCGTAGATGCGCGCGTTGGGGAAGAGCGCTCGCGCCATCGCGCCCTCGCGGCCGGTCGCGTAGTCGTCGGGAACCAGGAAGAGATGCACGTCCAGCTGCGGATCGCGCGCGTACAGGCGGCGTAGCAACGGGCGCACCCATCCCGCGACCTCACCCGGACCGTTCGACGTCAACGCGATGCGCACGACTACTCCGCGGCGTAGCGCGCGATGATGCGCGCGATCGTATCGGTGGTCGAGGTGCCCTCGACGTGCGGCGCGAGCCGGATGACGCCGCCGTGCGCGAGCACGATGTCGCGTTCGGGCAACTCGTCTTCGCGATATTGCGCGCTCTTCACGTGGACGTCTGGACGGATCCGTTCGAGCAACTGCTCGGGTGTGTTCTCGCCGAAGCCGACGATCGCATCGATACTGCGGAGCGCGCAAAGCACCCGCGCGCGATCCGCGAACGGCACGATCGGGCGCTTGTCGCCCTTGAGGCGACGCACCGAGTCGTCGAGATTCAAGCCCAGGATCAGCGCATCGCCCTGCTCGCGCGCCCAGGCCAGATACGCCACATGTCCGGCGTGGAGCACATCGAAGACGCCGTTGGTGAATACCACGCGCCGGCCGGCCGCACGAGCGGCCTCGCGCCACGCGACCGCGGCGTCGATATCCAGGAGCGGTGCGAAGAGACTACTCACGTTCGTGCTCGACCACCGCGACGATCTCATCGGCAGATGCGGTCGCCGTGCCGAGCTTCTCGACGACGGCGGCGGCGGCGAAGTTCGCGAGCTGGACCGCTTGACGGATCGGCGCGCCTGCCGAAAGCGCGAGCGTGAGGACCGCGATCACGGTGTCGCCGGCGCCGCTTACGTCGTAGACCGTCCGCGCGACCGAGGGGATATTGAAGCGTTCGCCGTCGTTGCCGAAGAGCGCCATGCCGTGCTCGCCGCGCGTGATCACCACGTACCGGCAACACAGACGTTCGAGCAGGCGCGTCCCGGCGATCTCGAGCGAGGCGTCGTCCACGATCGCGACGCCGCTCGCGGCGGCCGCCTCGTGGGCGTTCGGCGCGACGCAGGTGACGCCGGCGAAGAGATCCAGATTCTGCGGTTTCGGATCGGCCGAGACCAGCCCGCAGCCGAGCGCGGCTTCGACGATGTCGCGCGAAAGCAGGCCCTTGGCGTAGTCGCTCAGGATCACGGCGTCGCACGCCTTCGCATGTTCGCGCACGAACGCGACCACGCGTGCGCGGTCCGCATCCGGCAGCGCCGAGGTCGCCTCCCAATCCGCCCGGACGACCTGTTGGTTGTGCGCGACCACTCGCGTCTTACGGGTCGTCGGGCGGTCCGCCACGGCGAAGACGCCGCTATCGTCCACCTGTTCGGCGCGCAGCAAGGTCCGCACGTTCTGGGCGAAGTCGTCGTTCCCGACCGACGAGACGAACGAGACGTCCGCGTCGAGCGCGCGCAGGTTGTTCGCGACGTTGCCGGCGCCGCCCAGGGTGAACGAGTGATCGCTGACCGCGACCACCGGAACGGGCGCCTCGGGCGAGATGCGCGAGACCGAGCCCCAGATCCATTCGTCGATCATCACGTCGCCGACGACCATGATGCGCTTACCGCGCATCGCGTTCAGCAGATCGCGCACGCTATGCACCGAACATGATGCGCTGCTCGACCAGATCGCAGACGATGTGCGCCATCACCTGATGCACTTCTTGGATGATGGCCGCGTAGCCGTCGGGGCCGAGCAAGACGTGGTCCGCGATCTCCGCGACCGCGCCGCCGCCGTTCCCGGTGAACGCGACCGTGACCGCGCCCTTCTCGCGCGCGGCTTCGAGCGCGAGGACGATCGTGCGCGACGTGCCGCTGGTCGTCAGGCCGATCACCACGTCGCCGGGTCGCGCGAACGCGAGCACCTGACGCGAGAAGATGTGATCGTAGCCGTAGTCGTTGCCGATGCACGTCAATGTCGAAGTATTGACCGAGAGCGCTTCGCTCGCATAGCCCGGGCGTTCGCGTAGATAGCGGCCGGAGAGTTCCGCCGCCATGTGCTGCGCTTCGGCGGCGCTTCCGCCGTTGCCGCACCAGTAGACCTTCTTCTCGGCTTTGAGCGCCTTCACGATGGCATCGACGATCGCTTCGACCTGCGCTTGATAGTACGGCCGCTCGAAGATGCCGTTACGATCGGCCAGGAGCTCTTCGAAGCCGCGTTTGGCGTGATAGTCCGGCATGAACGCTTACGGGCCGATCCAGAAAAGATCTTCGCCTTGCGACACGAGTGCGCCGTTCTCGGGGATGATGCGCACGACCGTCCCGCCGAAGTCGCTCTGGATCTCGTTGAAGAGCTTCATCGCTTCGAGGATGCAGATCACGCCGCCTGATTCGATCCGCGAGCCTTCGCTGACGAACGGGTCGGAGTCCGGCGACGACGAGCGATAGAAGACGCCGGTCAGCGGTGCGGTGACGCGTTTGACGTCGGGCGGCGGCGCGGCCTGACCACCCGCATGCGCGACCGGGGCGGCGGCGGTAGCGGCCGGCGCGTACGTCATCGGGATCGCGACCGCGTTCGGATCGCGACGGACGAGTTCGTAGACGGCGTCCCCGACCTTGACCTTGATGGTGTCCAGGTCGTGCTCGTGCATGATCGCGAGCAGCTCTCGAATGGTCTTGGCGTCGTCGGTCTCGGCGAGATTATCCACGTTACGCTCCTTCAACGAGGACGGCGGCAAGGTCTTTTCCGGAGGCCAGCGCGACCTTGCGGTCGGTCCGGGCCTCCAAGTCGCGGACCACGATCTCGCCGGCCGCCAGTTCGTCGCCGCCCAGGATCAGCGCGAAGCGGGCGTTGTTCCGGTCGGCGACGTTGAGCTGCTTGACCAGCTTGCGGTCGTCGTATTCGGCGAAGACCGGCACTTCGAGGGCGTGTCGCAGTTCTTCGATCAGCGGAACGAGTCGGGCTCGGGCATCCGCACCGAGAGCGATCGCCTGCACGCCGCGACGCGGCGGCGACTGCGCGCCTTCGAGCGCGTCGAGCATCATCAGGAAGCGTTCGAGTCCGAGCCCGAAACCGACGGCCGGCAGATCCGGACCGCCGAGCGACTTCACCAAGCCGTCGTAGCGCCCGCCGCCGCACACGGTCGACTGCGCGCCGAGCACGTTCGAGGTGATCTCGAAGACGGTCCGCGTGTAGTAGTCGAGGCCGCGCACGATCCGCGAGTTGACGACGTACGGGATCCCGAGCGCGTCGAGATAGCCTTTGACCGCGTCGAAATGCGCGCGACAGTCTTCGCACAGGATCGACTCGAAGGTCGGGGCCGTCTCGATCAACCCGCGATCGCTCTCGGCCTTGGAATCCAGGACCCGCAAGGGATTGCGCTCGAGGCGCGCCTGCGAATCTTCGCTCAGGCCGGCGACGTGCGGACGGAAGTGGGCGAGCAACGCCTCGCGATACTTCGGGCGGCACGCATCGTCGCCGATCGAGTTGAGGTTGAGCGTCGCATCCGCGATGCCGTACGAACGCACCAGCGACCACGCGAGCGCGAGCACTTCGACATCGGCTTCGGGGCCTTTGAAGCCGACGCACTCGACGCCGAACTGATGCGCCTGGCGCAAGCGGCCCTTCTGAGGGCGCTCGTACCGGTAGATCGGGCCGATGTAGAACAGCCGCTGCGAACCCTGCTCGAACAGATTGTGTTCGAGGGCCGCGCGCACGACCGGCGCCGTCCACTCGGGACGCAGCGTGATCGAACGTCCGCCCTTGTCGGTGAACGTATACATCTCTTTTTCGACGATGTCGGTCGTCTCGCCGACGCCGCGCACGAACAGATCGGTCGACTCGAACGTGGGCGTGCGGATCTCGCCGTAGCCATAACGCGTCGCGAGCGCGCGAATTCTCGACTCGAGGGCTTGCCAACGGGCCGACTCGGGGGGAATGACGTCTTGGGTACCGCGCGGCGCGGTGATTTTCGAGGCCATGAATCCGATTCTGTTAGCGTGCGTGGTAGTGGCGGCGATCGCCGTACTGCCGCCGGAGACCGTGCGCGAGGTCCTTGCGACCGCGTCCGCCACCCTGTTCGAAAGCACGCCGTTTATTCTTGCCGCGAGCCTGGCCGGGCGATGGACCCGGGCCGGGCGGCTATTGCCGTTGCTCGGCTGCGGCTGCGGAGGCGGTCCAGCGGCCCGGTCGATGCCGGCCGCAGCCGCCACCTGGCTCGCGTTCGGGCCCTGGGTGGCGCTGGCGCGTTGGGTGGCGGCCATGCTGGTCGGACGGGCTCTAGAGCGTGGGCGGTGCGAACACGGGGCGTCCGGGTCGTCCCTCGATGCGCTGGCGGGGGTGCTGCCGTATGCCCTGGTCGCCGGGGTGGCCGCCCATCTGCTGGCGCTGACCGGCACGAACGTTCCGGGCGGAGCGACGGGCGTGGCGATCGGCGCTGCTCTCGGCATCGCCCTCGCGCCGTGCGGGCTGGGCGTCGTGGGGATCGCGGGAGCACTGCGCGCGGTCGCACCCGCTAGCGCGATCGGGTTTCTGTGCGTCGCCGGGATCTTGGATGCGCGAACGTTTGCGCGGTCGCACGCCCGAAGCGGGGGACACGACGGCACGGCGTACGCGCTCCTCGGCCTTGCATGCGGGTTCATCGCATCTCGCGGTGGCGCGGCGTTGGTGCATCCACGGTTTACGATCGCGCTCTGGTGCTGCGCAGTCGCGTTCGCGGTGCTGGCATGGCAATACCGGAGGTCCCACGCGATCGCTCCGATGCTCGCGCCCGCAGCGATGTGCGCGGCCCTGATCCTCGGCGCGCCTCCCCCACCGTATCGTGCAACCGCCACGACCCTCGGCGATGCGTTTGCCGGCGAATCGCTCACTTTCGAGGGCATCGTAACCCGTCGTAACGGCGCAACCGCGCTCGTCCGCTACGCGATCACGTGTTGCCGCGCGGATGCCGCGCCGATCGTGATCCGCCTCGCCCACGACGTCCGCGCACCCGACGGCGCGTGGCTCGACGCCCGCGGGACGCTCGAGGATCGCGCCGGCGACCTCCGCCTCCGCGCAGATTCCGTCACCCCCGCCGCCCCGCCGGGCGACCCGTTCATCTATCGCTAGTCGGCTTGGACGCGCTTCCCGTTCGCGGCTCGAGGAGTTCGATCGGAATGCCGTTCGGGTCTTCGACGAACGCGATCGCGCGCGTACCGCTCGGCGACTTGTAGACGTCCTTCAGAACTTTCACGCCACGTGCTCTCGCGTTCGCGACGAACGCCGCGAGGTCGCCGTCGACTTCGAGGGCGAGATGTTCGTAGCGGTTGCCGATCTCGTACGGCGGATGCGCTTCGAGATCGAAGACCAGCTCGATGTACGAGTTCCAATCGTTCCCGACGAACGCCATGTCGGCGTTTCCGGGATAATGGAACGGCCCGTCCAGCAGCTTCATCCCGAGTTTCTCGGTGTAGAACGCGATCGACTCCGGCATGTCGTTGACGAAGATGGAGGTATGCAGAAACTTGGGCATAATCCGTTCTGCCGGAGGTGCCCCATGTTTTCCTCTCTGATCTTCGCCCTCGCGCTCGGTCTCACGCCGCAGCATTGGACCGCCGTCTCGACGACGGCGATGAGCATCACCGGCGATGTCTCGTTCTCGTCGACGCAGATGACGTTTGCGAACGGCAAGTCGATCGCGCTCGGGTTCTCCAAGAAGATGCCGCAGTATGCCCTCTACCGCGTCCTGGGAAAGGTCAACCCGTCGTTGTTGCGCGGCAACACGCTATGCGGCCCGAAACTCCCGGGCTACGTGGCCGTCGCCCGCAGCGGACGCGACGTGAATGTCAGCTTCTTCTGGAGCGGCGTTCCGCCCCAGAACCTCAACGCACCGAGTCTTTGCGCGACCTACTTGTACCAGGCCGGGTAGCGATAATGTCCGCCAAGTGGCGGACATTATCGCTAAATGTCCCCTGAGGCGGTATGATGAAGAAGCCATGCCGACCACCAAGTCTCGCCGCGATGCCAGGGTCTCCGTCCGGATGACGATCGAGCAGCGCGAGCTGCTCGATCGAGCCGCCTTCCTTGAAGGCGGGGGCGATATTTCGCGATTCGTCGCGGACGCTGCGCTTCGGGCCGCCAAGACCGTCATCGAGGAGCACAATGTCGCCATCGTCACCGATGGGATGCGCGGTCGCCTCTATTCGCTACTTCTCGATCCGCCCGAGCCGAACGCCGCACTCGTCGAACTCATGACCGCGGCGGATCCCGAAGGGTTCGAGTTCGAGCGCTGACCCATGCGCGTTCGCATCGAACCGCTCGATCCGGCAAAGCACGATCGAGCGTCATTTACGTGTGGAAACCCCGAGATAGATCGCTTTCTACTTTCCACCGCGGCCCAAGCCGCGCGCCACTTCAAGTCCGCCACCTTCGTGCTTGTCGGGGCCGACGAGCCGGCGACGCTTCTCGGATTCTATACGCTCTCGCCGTTCAGCTATCGCGACCCCGAGATCGATTCCGCAATCGCTCGCTCCCTACATGTCCGCAACCTGCACCACATCCCGATGATCCTGCTCGGCCAGCTCGGAGTCGCGATGGCTACCAAGGGAAAGGGGCTCGGGACAATGCTCTTGCGAGATGCGGCGCTACGCGCACTGTCGGTCGCAGCAGAAACGGGCGGCGGCGCGCTCGTCACCGACCCGATCGATGACGCCGCGGCAACGTTCTATCGTCGCTTCGGATTCGCGGCGCTTTCCGATGATTCACTGCGACTCTTCATCGCGATGAAAACCCTCGCAGCCTCACTCAAAGGACGAGCTTGACGCCGACCACTACCAGCAGCAGGGCGATCGCCGGCCGGAGGTAGTTGGCTGCGCGGGTGCCGATCCGGCTGCCGAGCCAGACGCCCGGAATGCCACCGATCAGGAGCAGGCCGCTCAGGGCGTAGTCGACGTCGTGTAAGGCGACGTGCGCGACGGCACCGAGGGTCGTGACGACCGCGCCGAAGACGAGGCTCGTGCCGACCACGAGCGTCATCGCGCGGCGCCCCGAGATCAGGTAGAGCGCCGGCACGCTCAGCGACCCGACGCCGACGCCGGTGACGGTGGTGACGATCGAGACGATCGCGCCGACGATCGCGGCGTAGCGGCCCTCGTTTCGGACCGTGAACCGAAAGCGCTCGTTGAGCGAGAGCGCGACGAAGGCCGCGCAGATCAGCAGCGCGACGCCGATCACGCGCTTGAGCACTTCCTGCGCGGCCGCGACGTCGACGTGATACTTCATCACCGTCAGCAGGACCGTGCCGAGGATCGCGCCCGCTACGCCGGCGACGCAGAGCGGCCAAGCCAGCTTGACGTCGACGTTGTTCGCGCGGCGATGCATGATCGCGCCGACGATCTTGGTGATCGCGCTCACGAACAGGTCGGTGCCGACCGAGACGAACGGGTTGAGCCGCAGGACGAAGATCAACACCGGTGCGAGCAGCGTCCCGCCGCCGATGCCGGTCGCGCCGACCAGCACGCCCACCGCGAAGCCGAGACCGGCGACGGCGAGCGCGTACGTCAATGCAGGAAGTACCGGTGCGACGAGAAGACGAGCGAAACGCCGAGCCTGTTCGCGGCCGCGATCACCTCGTCGTCACGCACGCTGCCGCCGGGCGCGATCACCGCACTGCAACCGGCCGCCGCCGCCGCTTCGAGGCCGTCGGCGAACGGGAAGAATCCATCGCTCGCACAGGCCGTGCCCTGCGCGCGTTCGCCCGCTCGATGCGCGGCGATCTGGACCGCGCTCACGCGATTGGTCTGGCCCGCGCAGATCCCGCGGGTCGTGCCTTCGGAGGCGATCACGATGCCGTTGCTCTTCACGTGCCGCACGACGTCCCAGGCGAACGCGAGATCGTGCCACTCTTGCGCGGTCGGCTGCCGCGCGCTCACCACGCGCCAAGCCTCCGGCGCGAACGCGGGGTCGTCGTCCTCGGCCAAGATGCCGCCGAGCGCGCTGCGGACGCGGAGTTCGCGCGCGAGTTCGTCGGGCAGGCCGGGCGCGTAACGCATCAGCCGTAGGTTCTTCTTCTTGCGCAGGATCGCGAGCGCGTCGTCGGTGAAGCCGGTCGCCGCGACGATCTCGAGGAAGTACGGCGCGAGCGCCTGGGCCGTCTCCGCGTCGACCACGCCGTCGCTTGCGACGATGCCGCCGAAGGCCGAGATCGGGTCCGCCTCGACCGCATCGCGCACGGCCTTCCCGACGCTCGAGCGTTGCGCGACGCCGCACGGAACCGTGTGCTTCACGACGGCCGCGCGCACGAAGCGCTCGC
>JBEPVY010000075.1:0-10117 GCA_041690835.1 Vulcanimicrobiota bacterium
GTCGCGCACCACGTCTGCGAGGCGTCGTTCAAGGCGTTCGCGCGCGCGTTCGCGCAGGCCAAGGCCACGACCGGCGACGACGACGTTCCGTCGACGAAGGGTCTGCTCGAGTAATCGTATGGCGCTTGCGGTGATCGACTACGGTGGCGGCAATCTCGGCTCGCTGGTCGCCGCGCTCGAACGCCGCGGCGCGCGGTTCGAGGTGACCTCCGATCCGGCGCGCATCGCGGATGCGGATGCGGCGATCTTTCCCGGCGACGGCGCGTTCGGCGCGACCATGGAGGCGCTCCGATCGCGCGGTCTGGATACGGCCATCCGGCGTTTGATCGATCGCGAGCGCGCCTTCTTGGGCATCTGCGTCGGCATGCAAGTGCTCTTCGAGAGCAGCACCGAGTTCGGCGCCGGGCCGGGCCTCGGCATCCTTCCCGGCATCGTCTCGCGCTTCGAGAACGCTCCGCGCGTCCCGCATATGGGCTGGAATCGGCTCGAGCGGGTCGCGGATCATCCGTTCCTCGATGGGCTGGCGCCCGACGAGTACGCCTACTTTCTGCACTCCTACCGCGCGCCGGTCGGCCCGGCGACGGTCGCGGCGGCGACGCACGGCGAACGCTTCTCGGCGATCGTAGCGCGACGAAACGTGATGGGCGCGCAGTTCCACCCGGAGAAGAGCCGCGAGGCGGGCGCCCGTCTCTTGGACAACTTCCTCCGCCTCAGCTCGACGATGGAGACCGTATCGTGATCGTAATTCCCGCCATCGACCTGCGCAACGGCAAGTGCGTACGCATGCACCAGGGCGACCCGACCAAAGAGACGACCTACGACGTGGATCCGGTCGAGCGCGCGAAGGCGTTCGTCGCGGCCGGCGCGCAGCGCCTGCACGTGATCGATCTGGACGGTGCGTTCGGATCGGGCGAGAACCAGGTAGCGATCGCGGCGATCTGTCGCGCGATCGACGTTCCCGTTCAGACCGGGGGCGGCATCCGTAAGTTCGCGCACGCAAAGGCGCGTCTGGATGCGGGCGCGGCGGCCGTCATCTTGGGCACGATCCTGGTCGAAGACGAACGGGTCGCGCGCAATATCATCCAGATGCTCGGCGATCGCGCGATCGCCGGCATCGACGCGCGCGGATCGCAGGTCGCGGTACGCGGCTGGCAAGAACGCACGCCGGTCGATCGCGACGCGCTCGTCAAGCGCGTCGCCGCCTGGGGCATCGCGCGCGTCATCCACACCGAGATCGGGCGCGACGGCACCGGCGAAGGCTACGACATCGCGGCCTTGACCGCGGTCGCGCAGGCCGCCGAGGTGAAGGTGACCGCATCGGGCGGGGCGCGCACGATCGCACATCTGAAAGCGCTCAAAGCGCAAGCGCCCGCCGGTGTCGATGCCTGCATCGTCGGCAAGGCGCTCTACGAAGGCACGCTCGATCTGGCCGAGGCTATCGCGGCCGTGAACTAGGCCGGCGGCGTCTGCCGCGGGTGTGGCTCGTGCGGTCGCGGGTGCTCGGGCGGTGGTGGCGGCGGTGCCGGTGCGGATGTCGCGGCGGGTGCGGGCGCGTCCGTCTGGGCGGGCTGCGGAGCATCCGTCGGATCCGGTCTGGGCGCCTCGGTCTGGGCGGGCCGGGGCCTCGTGTGAGGCGTTCTCGGCGGCGCCTGCGGTTGTGGCGCCGCCGTTGCGACCGGTCGCGGTGCTGCGGTCGCTACGGATTCGGGAACCGGCGACGGCGCCGGCCGATGCGGCGGGCGCGCGATCGGCGGAGCGGGCGTCTGACCCGGCGGTCCGGGAAGGTACGGCGGACGTGCGGTCGGAGCCGGCGTCGGCTTGGCGGCCGGCCACGGATTCGGCGTGCGGCGCGGGGTCGGCCGGTCGTGCGGGTATCGACCGCGGTTGTAGGTACGGTTGTAGTCGTAGGCGTTGAACGGGTATGGATCGAGCTGCGCGAAGATCGGCACCGGCGCGTACCAGATCTGTCCGTTCCATCCGATGTAGACCGCTTCGATCGGGCAAAGGCCGTTCCCGACGCCGTATGGGGCGCGCATCGAGCTGCGATATCTGTTGCCGCGGCCATTCATCCACATGCGGATCGGCGAGTTGCACGCCGTCAGATAGGCCGTTCCGCCGGGCGGCGCGATCAGCATGAAGTCCATCGCGTCACCGTAACCGAACTGGCCGCCGCCGTTCTCGAGGTAGAACTGGAACGGCACGCCACCGAAATCCGGCGCGGGTGCGTTGTCGGTCGTGAACTGCCAGGACCGGTCGAACGGTACGTTCGCGGTATCGACGCCGGAGACGTCGACCTGGTGCGCGCCGGGCTGGAGTCCTTGCGACGGGATGTAGGTGAGCGCGGTGCCGTCGAACGTGGTCGCGTCGGTCACGTCGACACCGTCGACCGTCAGGGTCGCGTTCCGGATCGGCACGTCGCCGCCGATGACGGCCGAGACGGTCGGGTAGCCGGTCGCGATGGTCGCGTTGGCGGCCGGCACGAGCGAGCCGACGCGTCCCGTCGACCCGCTCGCGTCGACCGCATCGGGAAGGTTGACGGTGACGAGCGCAGAGGCGTTGTCGTAGCCGACGAGCGCGCCGAACGACTGCGCGACGAAGCGCATCGGGACGTACGTGCTCGTGCCGACGATCCGTGCGGGCACGTCGAGCTTGACGATCCTATCGTCGACGATCGCGTCGGTGTTGCCGATCTGCAGATGGACGAAGTGTCCGCCGCCGTCGGCCGCGATCGTATGCGTCGTCGCGTCGTAGTGGAGCCGCGCACCCAAGGCTTCGAAGATCGCGCGCATCGGTACGAGCACGCGACCGTTCTCGACGATCGGCGCGACGTCGAGCGGCCGATCGTTCACGGCGATGCGCGGCACGGCGGCGACGGCCACGGCCAAGATCGATGCGAGGGCGGCCCAGCGACGGACGTTCATATCAGGCTAACGTGCTGGTTTCGCGCGGAAGTTCCCTCGGTAAACGCGCGACGATCTCGTAATTGATGGTTTCGGCCCACGCGGCCCAATCGTCGGCCGTCACTTCGGCGTCGCCATCGCGCCCGAGCAGCGTCACCGCAGAACTGGGATGAGCCTGAGAGATGTCCGTGATGTCGACCAGGGTGACGTTCATGCAGACGCGCCCGACGATGGCCGCGCGCCGTCCCGCGATGACGAACGCACCGCGGTCGGAGAGCGCGCGCGGGATCCCGTCGGCGTAGCCGAGCGGTACGATGCCGACGCGCATGTCGCGCGTCGCGTGATGGCTGCATCCATAACCGATCGGTTCGCCTGCGCGGACGTCGCGCTCTGCGACCAGCGTCGAACGGTACGAGAGCGCGGGCCGGAGGGTGAGCCCGCGCCCCTCCATCGCTTCGCGGGTCAGCGCAGACGGCCAGAGCCCGTAGAGCGCGATGCCGAAGCGCACCATATCGAGACGCGTCTGCGGCCAGAGCATACCCGAGGCGGACGCAGCGATGTGCGCGATCGGTTCCACGCGGTGATGCGCGAGCAACGGCCGCACTTGTGCGAGTACCTTCTCGAAACGCTCGAGCTGAACGGTCGTGAACGGCGAGTCGAGTTCTTCGGCGGCCGCCAGATGCGAGAAAATCCCGGCGACCTCGATTTCGGGATGTTTGAGATACTCTTCGATCGCATCCGGCGCGTCTTCGACGCGCAGGCCGAAGCGGCGGACGCCGGTATCGATCTTCACGTGGACGGGAATACGCTTTCCGCGCTTGCGCGCGGCCGACGCGACCGCCATCGCATATCCGCGCACGTCCCAGAGCGCGATTTCGACGCGAGCCGCGATCGCGGCATCGAGCGCCTCCACCGGGATCGGACCGAGCACCAGGATCGGGGCGGTAACGCCGCCGTCGCGCAGTTCGATCGCTTCGTCGAGGCCGAAGACGCACAGTCGCGCGGCCAGGCTTTCGATCGCAAGCGCCGTCTCGACCAGGCCGTGACCGTAGGCGTTGCTCTTGACCACGAACGCGGCGCGCGTCGGTGCGACCAGATCCTTGAGCGCGAGGGCGTTCGCCCGGAGCGCATCTGTCGAGAGACGCAGCCCGCCGATCGGCACTATTTGCGCGTCAGCGCGCGCGTCGTAAGAGCGACCGGAATGCCGAAGAAGATCGTGTGCGCGAGCAGTTGGATGCCGAGCATCGGCAGCGTGATCGGCGTCCAGAGCGCGCCGAGCATGAGCACGAACTGCATCAACAGCCAGACGATGAAACCGTAGACGAAGCCCGAGAGCAGCGGCTGCTTCGCGATGTTCGGACGGGTCGCCGCCGCGTACGCATAGCCGATACCCCATGCGACGCTGACGCACAGGTGTGCGAGCGCCCCGATCGACGGGTCGTCCGAATGGACGTAGTGCGCGTCGAGCCGGAAGATGCTCGCGAGGGTTGCGCCATGCGGCGCGAACCACGCCCAGAGGAAGAGGGCGAGCACGATCCCGCCGACGAGCCCGGCGACGATGCCGCGCAGAAGGATCTTGCCCCAATCGAGCGAGGCGATGTTGCTAGCCATGCGGAGTGCTTCGACCCCAGGCCGCGCCGGGGCCTGGGCGGAAAGGGACGGCCATCTCACCCACTTGACAAGGTGAGGCGCATCACCTAAAACATTAGGTGATGAGAGTCCGTCTGCTTGCTCCCCTAGTCGCCGCGGTCGCATGTCTGCTCTTCGGAACGGCGCCGGTCCGCGCGCAGTCCGCCTTCTCGATCCCTGCCGTTCGCGTGACGACGCCGCCGAAACTCGACGGTACCCTCGGCGATCCGGTCTGGCAGACCGGCGCGCACGTGCAGCTGGGATGGAACTCGACCTATCTACGCCCGGCCGCCGAGAGCACCGACGCCTACGTCTTGGTCGACGATCACGATCTCTACGTCGCCTTCGTCGTCAAGCAGACCGAGCCGCTCACGGCGACCGTGCATACCAACGACGTCGGCCTCGGTACCGACGATATCGTCCGGACGTTCCTCTTCCCGAGCGGCGATCGCGGATTCGAGTACTTCTTCGCGGCCAACCCGATCGGCACGCGCTACGCGAACTCGTCGGAGAACGCGGCCTACTCACCGGCCTGGGACGCGGTCACCTCGCGGACCGCCGACGGCTACATCGTGACCGAGCGCATTCCGCTTGCGATCATGCGCGGCGACGGGCGCTCCACGTGGCGCATCCAGTTCGATCGACGCATCGTCGCGAACAACAGCGAACAGCTGGAGTGGGCGCACGATCCGGCTCAGCGCGGCGACGACGACGTGATCTTCACCGGCTACCTGACCGGCATGAAGGGCGGAACCGCCGGCACCAAACCGAAGGCACGCGCCAACGTCTATGCGCTCGGCGCGCTCGCCGCCCCGAGCGCCGGCGGATCGACCTCGCGCGTCGGCCTCGATCTGGCCGTGCCGATCACCGCGACCGCCTCGCTCCTGGCCACCTTCCACCCCGATTATTCGAACGTCGAGCTGGATCAGCAGAGCATTTCGCCGACCGCCTTCGCGCGCCAGTTCCAGGAAGTCCGCCCGTTCTTCACCCAAGGCGCGAACTTCTACAACAATTTCAACTGCAACGACTGCGTGGGCTTCCCGCTGCTCTATACGCCGAACATCCCGACCCCGCGCGACGGTTTCGCGGTCGAAGGCACCCAGGGACCGATCCGCTTCGGCGCGTTCGATGCGCTCTCAGACGGACGCACCGACACCTCGCAAGCGCTCGGGTATCAGACCAACGATCATCGCGGCAACCTGCTCTACCAGCGCAGCACGGTCGATCTGCCGGGCGTGCACGACGTCGCGGAGTACGGGCAGCTCCAGATCGGCAACGCGCACAACTTCAGCGTCTACACCACCCAAGGGCACGAGCGCGGAAGCCTGGTCGCCGATCCGGCCGAGGGCATCTTCCGCGAGTACGGGATCAACTACTACGCGCCGAAAGAGGCGGTCTTCGCGGCCTGGCACGATCTCGGTTCGGAGTACGATCCGATCGATAGCTTCACCCAGATCGCCGACATCCATGGGCCGTCGATCTACACCTACAAAGAGTTCGACTTCGCTCCTACGAGCTTCGTCTCGTCGGCGACGATCAGCCAAGATGTCCAGCACTATCACAACCGCGCCGGCGTGGTGAACGATACCTACGACAATACCTCGCTGTCGGTCTCGCTTCGGAATCGCCTTTCGCTCATGCTCTCGACCGGGTCGCAGTACCTGATGTTCCCGGGCACGCCGGGCGACTACGCCAACCAGAACGGCGTCATGCTCATGTACAACGCCGGTTCTTCGACGCCGACCAGCCTTTCGTACATCGTCGGGCGCTTCGGCCCCGGCTACCTGCACTCGATCGCGCGTTCCACGACGCTCAAGATGGGGCCGCGCGCGACCCTCTCGCTCGAAGCCGACAACACGATCCAGAGCCTGGACGCAGGCGGCAGCTACATCCAATGGCTCGAGCGCGCGAGCGTGGGCGTGCAGATCGACCCGCGTACGTCGCTTGCCTTCGGCGTGCGTCGCATCTTCGGGATCGGCCCGTATTTCGTGGCGCCGTCGAGCATGCCGTTCTACGGCTCGTACACCAATCTCTCGGCGGCCTACTACAAGCGCTTCGGACCGAGCGAACTCTACGTGGTCTACGGCGATCCGAACCAGCTCAGTACCAAGCCCTCGTTCGTCGTCAAGTACATCCTCTACGTCGGCGCGCAAAAGGGGACGTAAGTCCTAGGCGCTCTTGTCAACGCGCTCTCGGGCGGGCATGATAGCGACATGAAACGACGTCTGCTCGCCTCGATCGCGCTGATCGCGCTCGCACTTGCCGCAGGGACGAGCGCGCGCGCGCTCCCCGGCCAACGCCTGCCCGTGTGGCTCGCGTGGACCCAGGCCAATCCGCTGCTGCACCCGCTCGAACGGACCAAAGACGAGATGAGCGGCGGCACGATCTACAACAAGCACGTGAAGTCCGGCGGCATCGCGATCTACTTCTCCGCTGAAGCCGGCTACGGCGACGCCGGCGGCCCGGCGACGATCTTCAGCGAGAATTTGGGTCTCGACGGCCCACCGGTCGGCTACGATCTGCGCGTGCACCGCACGATCGCCGCGAAGATGGCGAAGATCGTGTACGGCCCCGCAGTCGCGACCGACGTGCAGAACGCGATCGTCGCGGGCGACTTCGCGATCTATGGATCGAAGGAGCGCATCTCGGTGCTCAAGGGCAAACTTTACGCCTATCAGTTGAACGGCCTCGGCATGACGGTCGGATCGCGCAAAGACCTGGCCGAGATCCTCAAGAACCTGAAAGCTTGCGCGACGATGGAATGCGGAGACTGATCGTCGCGGCCCTCCTCGCGCCCGCGCTTCTCGCTCCACTCGCAGTATCGGCCATGCCGGGGCAGTCGCTCGACGCGTTCCAGAAGTGGGCACGGGGCAATACGGTGTTGCACGGCATCAACGGCGAATCGGCGCTCGACGGCTCGTACTCGTTCTCGACGTCGTTCCAGGCCGGGCGCGAGACCGGGCAGTTCCGCGCGATCAGCGATACTGCAGATACGCGTATCGTCAAGGAATCGATCGTGTACTCCGGTCCGGACGACTATCGGCTCGACCAGCATCGCGAGACGGCCGGGCGGCTGCTGAGCGCGGTCTATGGCCGCGAGATCGCCGACGATTTCCGCAATGCGCCGGTCACGACTACGGGCTTCGGCGATCTGCCGACGGTCGCATATCGCGGGAAGATGTTCGGCTACGAACTCAACGGCAACGACGTCGTCGTGCGCGCTCTTTCGGACTTCGATATCGACCTCGTGTGCATCGAAGCCAACAACTGCCCGATCGGCGATTAGCCGGCCCAATCCTCGGCGGTCAGCACCATCCTGCCCGGCTTTTCGGTGCGGAAGCCGAGCCGGGCCAGGAGCGTGCGCGAGGCTTTGTTCCGCGCCAATGCGTGCGCGACCACTCGATGCACGTGCAACGTATCGAAGAGCATCGTCAGGACGCCGCTGACCGCTTCGGTTCCATAGCCCTGGCGGTGATGCTCGGGCGCGATCGTATACCCGATCTCGGCATGCCGGCTATCATTTTCCATCACCTGGATGCCACAGTCGCCGATCAGCGAGCCGTCGGACCGCAACGCGATCCCGAGCTGCCGCCAGACGCCGCCCGTATATGGCGGATGGAGCTTCAGCTTGGCGAGGAATGCGTTCGCATCGTCGATGCTTTCCGGCTTCCAGGACTGGTGCGCGGCGACCCGCGGATGGGAGCGATACGCGTAGAGGGTCTCCGCGTCTTCGGGTACGAGTTCGCGTAGGACCAGACGCTCGGTCCGGATCTCCTCGGTCACCGGGAGGATGCGATCGCGCTGGAGCGGAGGAAGAGTTCGTACCACGAGAACCTTTGCATCAGGTCGTCGTGTGCGACGGTGGACGTTCCCGCGAAGGTCGGCATACGCGTCTGCAGTTGCGCAAGCGTCATCGCGTCGGCGTCGAGCACGCGCAGGTCGGGATGCGTGGCGTTCTGCATCTTGGCCATGAGCACCGTATTACCCATCGAAGTGTCGCCGGTAAACACGCTCAGGAAATGATGCGTCGGTGAGGCGTTCGCCCAGCCTGCGAAGGCGTCGAAGTAGCCGTAGGCCGCGTCGAACAGGATGACGTCCGTGATCGTGTCCACGCCGCCGAGCGATAGGGCGCCGCCGGACCCGCCGTATCCACCGCTGTGCGCGGTGATCACCACGCGCCCGATCCGGTCCGCCTTGGTCACGTTCTGCGCGTTCAGGTACGCGAGCACGTCCGCGAGCAGACGCGCGAGGCCGCCGCGATCGAGTTCGAGCTTGCCGTCGCCGGAATCCGGCGCGTCCTTCGGCCCCTGCGGCACGATCAGGATCGCGCCGGTGCCACTCGCCTCGACCTGTTCGCGCAGGCGGTATTGCCGGAAGACATTGTCCACATGATTGTGCCAGCCGTGGAAGTGGACGATCGCGTCGATGCTCGCGCCGTTGCGGAAGTTCGCCGGAACGTAGATGCCGACGGTCGAGTCGGCGTAGGTGGTGGCCGCGTCGTAGTGGACCTTATCGTAGTCGTGCCCGTTGGCGCGGCTTGCGTGCGGGAACGGCGCGCTCGGGAGCGAGGGAGCGAACGTTCGCCCGGCCGGCGCGTCGGCCCGCGCGATCGCCGGAACGATGGCGCTGGCGGCCAGCGTCGCAAGGACGGTGCGTCGGTTCATCGTACGTACTCTGCCTGGAATCTGAGAAATCCTGGGAAACGACTCGCCGAACGTCCGCGTTGATGGGCCACAAAAGGAACAACGACATGCACATCCGTCTCATTCGTCCGGTCGCCGTCGTAGCGGCGTTGGCACTTACGCTCTCGGCGGGTCTCGCTCCGATGACCGCTTCCGCGCAGCAGCAAGTCTTCGGCCAATGGTCGACGCAGAACAATAGCCAACGCCAGCGTCAGATCACCGGCACGGTCACGTACTTCAGCCAGTTCGATCTGCGCATCGCCGCCGGCAACGGGTACGGCGCCGCCTACGGCAACGGCAACGGCCGCAAGCACCGCCGCCATCGCGACAACGACAACGACAATGGCCAGAACGGCAACGGCCGGCACGGCAATGGCCAGAACGACAACGGCCGATATGGGAACGGCCAGAACGACAATGGCCAGTACGGAAACGGTCGGAACAACAACGGTCAATACGGCAACGGCCAGTATGGCAACGGCCAATACGGCAATGGTCAAGGCAACCGTAACGAGCAGCGGATCCATCTGCACCAGGGCACCGTCATCAACCCGCGGGGGACGAACCTGCAGAACGGCATGCAGCTCCGGATCACGGGCCACCCGAACAACGATGGCACCTTCGAAGCCGATCGGATCGATGTGGTCAACAACGGCCAAAACGGCTATAACCGTAACGGGAATGGCTACCAGCGGCCCTAGCCCCTCGACCCGCCCGCTTGCTTCCAGGCGCCTTCCTCGCGGGGGGCGCCTTCTTTTGTGGCTTGCACTCTCCCCGGGAGTCTGCTAACATTCCAAAGCTGGCAGTCCCGATGCGAGAGTGCCAAACCAACACAATTTCTGGAGGTTTTCGTGAATCTCAAGCCTTTGGGCGATCGCGTGGTCATCGAGCACGTCGAGCAAAATG
>JBEPVY010000076.1:0-10082 GCA_041690835.1 Vulcanimicrobiota bacterium
ACCGCGACCGCGCTGGTCGCCTCGCCGTACGCCAAGAGCGACGTCTACTTCGCGGTGATCCGGAACGACGTGATCACCAAGACGATCGTGCACGCGACCGGGAACGGCCCGGAAGTCTCGTTCAAAGTGACGCCCGCGATGGTGCCCAACGCGGCGGTCGAAGCGCTGGTCGTGCGGCGCGGCGCGCCGCTGGCGGGCGTCAAGGCGGGTTCGCTCGACAGTCTCTCGCGGGTCGGCGTGACCGCCTTCCACGTCGACGTCGCGGATCGCTATCTCAAGGTCGGCATCGTGCCGGAACATGCGACCCTGGAACCGGGCACTCAGCAGAGCATCGCGGTCACCGTTCGCGACAAGGCCGGCAAGCCGGCGCCGGGCGAAGCCATCGTGATGGTCGTGAACGAGTCGATCCTCCAGCTCACGGGCTACCGTCCGCCGGATCTGGTGCAGACCGTGTTCGCGGACCAACCGATCTCGGTGCGCTTTGCGGATAGCCGCGAACGCGTCGTGTTGCAGACGCCGCAAGCCGGCCTCGAGAAGGGCTGGGGCTACGGCGGCGGCTTCCTGGCCGGCGCGGGCTCGACGCGCGTCCGGACCAACTTCCAGCCGATGGCCTACTACCGGATCGTGCGTACCGATGCGAAGGGCATGGCGACGGTCGGTTTCCGTCTGCCGGACGATCTGACCACCTGGCGCGCGATGGTCGTCGCGATCGGGAACGACGACACGCATTTCGGCACGAGCGACGCGACCTTCATCGCGACCAAACCGCTGCTGACCAATCCGCTGCTCCCGCAGTTCGCGCGCCCGGGCGATATCATCGACGCCGGGATCACCGCGCTCGATTCGACCGGCTCGTCGGGCACGCTCTCCTACACCGCGCAACTGACCGGCGCGCTCACGTTCGCAAACGGCGATCCGCGCGCGCTGAGCGGGACCCAGAGCCTCGGCACGGCGTTGCAGGCATTCCGCTTCCCGATGGTCGTCGGGACCCCGGCGCCGACCAAGATGTCGTTCTCATCCGCGGTCGGCGGGATCACGGATGCGTTCGCAGCCCCGTTCATGGTGCGCGATCGAGCGGTGACCGAGTCGGTCATCGAGACCGGTGCGACCACCGACAGCGCTTCGGTGCCGATCGATCCGAGTGCGGGTGGTACGTTGCAGATCACGCTCGCCAACTCGGCCGTCACCCAGTTCGCCGTTCCGGCCGCGGAGGCGATGAAAGCGGATCCGAACCCGTTCCTCGACGATGCGTCGAGCCGCGCGATCGTGGCGACCGCCACCGGTCGACTCGCGCAACGGTACCACCTCGCACCGGGCTTCGACGCCGCGACCGAGCGGACTACGGCCCTGGCGAGCATCGCCAAACTCCAGCGTTCGGATGGCGGTTTCGGCTTCTACCCGGGTGCGGCCGACAGCGATCCGTTCGCATCGGCGTACGCCGCCCAAGCGATCGCGTTCTCGAGCGGTCCGAATGCGGGCGGCGCCTCGCGCTCGGCCCTGAAGGCCTATCTCGCCAAGACGCTTGCCAACCCGTCGCGCGCTTCCTGGTGCAAGGATCCGTCGTGCAAGGCACGCACGCGCTTCGAGATGCTCTGGGCGTTGGATGCGCTCGGCGACCGGCGCAGCGACTTCCTGAGCGACATCGTCGCCGCACAGAGCTCGTTCGATCCGGCGACGCAGATCCGGCTCGCCCGATATCTGCTCCGCGTCCCCGGCTGGGAGAGTCGCGGCGCGAACATGGCCGACGGCTTGATGCAGTCGGTCTACCGGACCGGCCGCTACTCCTCGGCGACGATGTCGTCCCGCTGGGGCTGGCTCGGGACGACCGTCTCCGCCCAGGCGCAGATGCTCCAGTTGCTCATCGAGCGCAAAGCCAGCGTCGATGAGATCGACGGCGCCGTCCGCGCACTCGGCGCGCAGGCGTGTAAGTGCGGATGGCCGTCGCTCGGCGCGGCGGCCGATGCGATGACCGCGATCTCGGCTTACGCCGCGCGCGAGAAGCTGGCGTCGTTCGATGCCTCCGTCTCGGCGGGTGGGACCGCGGTGCTGACCGTGCACTTCGGCACCGATGCCTCATCGCAGACCGCGAATCTGCCGGCGTCGTCGCTGAAGTCGGGCGCGCTCTCGATCGACTCGAAGGGTGGAACGGTCCACTACGTGATCGTCTACACCTATCCGGTCGCGGCCAACGCACCCGGACAGCTGGCCGGACTACGCGTGCAACGTGAAGTCCGAGCGGCCGGCGAGGCGGCGACCGTCGCGAGCATGGACCTCGCGGCGCTGACCGATCCGTTCTCGCTTAAAACCGGCAGCGTCTACGACATCGGCGTTCGGGTGATCGTCGACCATCCGGTCGACGGCGTCGCGATCGAAGATCCGATCCCGGCCGGGTTCGAAGCGATCGACACGTCGCTCCAGACCTCGACCACGGCGACCGTGGCGCGCGGCGACAGCTGGGCGATCGAGGATCGAGCGGTCTATGCGGACCGCGTCTTCGGGTACGCCTCGCATCTCGAACCGGGCATCTACGAGATGCATTACCTGGCTCGGTCGGTGACGCCGGGTACCTATCGCTGGCCGGGCGCGCGGGCCTATCTGCGAGCGGCTCCGGAACAGTTCGGAAGGACGGCGTCGTCGGTGCTCAAACTGCCATAGCCTGGTGAGCGAGCGCATTCTGATCGTCGACGACGACCCCAACGTCGTCGCCCTCCTCGGGGTGGTCCTCGACCGCGAAGGCTTCGAGGTCGGTTCGGCGCGCAATCTTCGGAAAGCGCGCGAGGCGATCGCGAAGACCACCTTCGATCTGCTCGTCCTGGATCTTAATCTTCCGGACGGCAACGGTCTGGACTTGTTGAAATCGCTCCCGCAGCCGCGGACGCCGACCATCCTGCTGACGGCCCGCGGCGAGGAGACGGACCGCATCGTCGGGATGGAGTTCGGCGCCGACGACTACGTCGTCAAACCGTTCTCGCCGCGCGAGATGCTCCTACGGATCCGAGCGGTGTTGCGGCGTTCGGCCGCATCCGCTCCAGCCGGCCAAGGCCGACGGCTCAAAGTGCGCGACCTCGAGATCGACGAAGCCGCCCACCTGGTGCGGGTCGGCTCGCGCTCGATCTCGCTCACGCCGACCGAGTTCCGGCTGCTCTCGATCCTGGTCGAACACGCCGGGCGCGTCTTTTCGCGGCCCCAACTGCTCGACGTGCTCGACGAGAACGATCGCGGCATCCTGGAACGGACGCTCGACCGTCACGTGAACAACCTGCGCAAGAAGATCGAACGCGATCCGGCCTCGCCCGAGTATGTCGAAACCGTCTACGGCGTAGGCTACACCGTCCGCAAGTCCGCCTAGTCGCTCGGTCGTCTATTTGACGACGATCGGCTCCATCGCGGCGTTGCCCGCGCCGTCGACGATCGTCGACGCGCAATAGCCGGTGGCGCGCGGCACGACCCGATAGACCGCTTCGTAGTCGCTCTGCGCGACCAACAGGATCGACGCGATCCCGGCGCAGTTCCCCCGCACGGAGAACGTCGCGGGAACCGGCGATGCGACGTAGATCAGCCGCGCTCCGGCCTGCGTCCCGGCGAACGAGAGCTGGGTCGGAAAGACGGTGAGGGCGCCCTTCGTCGACGCACTACCCGGATGCCAGGACGTACCGTCGGTGAAATGGATCGATTCGATCCGACACGTCACCGGCGGACGACCGGAGAACTGTTGGAGCAACACCGGAAGCGACCATTGATCGCTGCCCGCGCGGAACTTATGCGTGATCTCGACCCCGGGTGTGAACGTCCCGACGTCGCGGATCAGGGTGTCCTGTCCGTTGATCGTCACCTTGAAGTTTATCAGATCCGAGACGCGCGAGGATTCGTTCGTGAACTGGATCGCAACGCCGCTGATGCGGCTGTTGATATGGTTCTCGTTCGAGTACTCGAGATTGCAAGCGTTCAGGCTGACCGGCGATGCGAACGGATTGGCGGGTGCCATCACCGGGTCGGCGGCGGCGGGCGCGCAGAGCGCAAGCCCGAGCAGCAGCGAGGCGATCGATCTCTTCATGTCGGGGTAACTTACCTACAGGCGCTGCAAGTTCCGTGGAAGCTGAGACTTATGTCCCTGATCTCGACGCCTTCGCGCCGGGAGATCTCGTCGGTCGCGCCCGAGGGCAATGCGTAGGCGACGTCGCTGACGGCGCCACACGTCGAGCAGCGGAAATGGGCGTGACTCGCACCGGCCGGCTCGAAATACGCGGCCTCCGCCCCCGGGAGACGGATTTCGGAGACCAGGCCTTCCTCGCGGAGCCGGGCCAGAGCTCGATAGACGGTGGTGAAGCCGATCCGGGGCTGCCGCTCGCGCGCGAGCGCGTGGACCTCGTTCATCGAGAGATGCGTTCCGCAGCCGCGCTCACGCACGACCTCGAGCACCAGGCGATGGTTCTTCGTCATATCCGGACTATTGTACCACGCGGGCGGGCTCCACCCGGGCGGCGAATCTCCCCGGACGTATGGATTCGGATTCGGTAGAAATTTCAGGCGGCTTTGGCGCCCTCGGCCTCGACCCGGGGATCGTCGCGGCGACCACCGCGCTCGGCTACGAAGAGCCCACCGCCATTCAAAAGGCGGCCATCCCGCCGCTGGTGGAGGGGCGCGACGTCCTCGGACAGGCCGCCACCGGAACCGGCAAGACGGCGGCCTTCGCCCTGCCGATGATCCATCGGATCGGGCGCAATCAAGGCGGCAAGCGCATCATCAAGGGCCTGATCCTGGTGCCGACCCGCGAACTTGCGATGCAGGTCGCCGAAGCCGTCCACAAATACGGTCGCGAACTCGGCATCGCGGTGCTCCCGATCTTCGGTGGCTCGTCGTACGGTCAGCAGTTGCGCGCGTTGACGCGCGGCGTCGACGTGGTGGTCGCGACTCCCGGGCGCGCGCTCGATCACATCAATCGGCAGACGCTCGATCTGAGCGCGGTCGAGTTCCTGGTGCTCGACGAAGCCGACGAGATGCTCGACATGGGCTTCGCCGACGAACTGGATGCGATCTTGGCGGCCGTCAATAAGGATCGTCAGACGGCGCTCTTCTCGGCCACGCTCCCGCCGCGCATCCGTCAGATCACCAAACGGCATCTCAAGGATCCGGTCCTGGTCACGATCGCCAACGAGACCACCCAAGACGGCAAGAAGCCGAAGATCCGCGAGGTCGCCTACATCGTGCACCGTCAGCACAAGGTCGCGTCGCTCGCACGCGTGATCGATATGGAGGGTCCGACCTCCGCGATCGTGTTCTGCCGGACGCGCACCGAAGTCGACGAACTCACCCAGACGCTCGGCAGCCGCGGGTATCAGGCCGAAGCGCTCCACGGCGGACTCTCGCAAGAGCAGCGCGACCGCGTCCTCCGGCGCTTCCGCGACGGCAGCTCCGACGTCTTGGTCGCGACCGACGTGGCCGCCCGCGGACTGGATATCGAACACGTCTCGCACGTCGTGAACTTCGACGTGCCGTCCTCGCCGGACGCCTACGTGCATCGCATCGGACGGACCGGTCGCGCCGGCAAGAGCGGCGTCGCGATCACGCTCGCCGAGGCGCGCGAGTCGCGTCTGCTCCGCAACATCGAACTGCATACCAAGCGCAAGATCCAGATGGAGGCGATCCCGACCGTCCACGATCTCAAGACGCGCCGCCTCGAACGCACCCAGATCGCGTTGGAAGAAGCGATGGATGCGGGCGACCTGGATCGCTACCGGAACCTGGTCGAGACGCTTGCGAGCGGGCGCGACATCCTGGATCTGGCGGCCGCCGCGGTCAAACTCTACGACACCCGCGAAGGCTCGGCAGAAGAAGCCGAGATCCCGATCGCGCCGCCGCCCTTCGCGGCGCCGGTCAAACTCTTCAAGCCGCGCAACGATGCGGCGCCGCGCACCGGCCCGGTCTCGATGACGCGCATCTATATCGGCATCGGTCGCGGCTCGCGCGTCCGTCCGGCCGATCTGGTCGGCGCGATCGCGAACGAGGCCCGGATCAACTCGCGGGATATCGGCTCGATCGACATCGCGGATGCTTTCTCGCTGGTCGAAGTCCCGGCCGACGACGCCCCCCGGATCATCGCCGCGCTGCGCGACACGACGATCCGTGGGAAGAAAGTCATGGTTCGGCTCGATCGGGTGAAGAAGCCGTCGTGAAGCTGACCAGCCCGACGTTTGCGGACGGCGCGGCGACGCCGGAGAGCATGGTCTATCGCGGCTTCGGTCTCGAGGGCGGCAACGGCTCGCCGGAACTGCAGTGGAGCGACGTCCCGGCCGGCACCAAGAGCTTCGCGATCGTCGTGCACGATCCGGACGCGCCGACCTCGGGCGGATTCTATCACTGGGCGATGTTCGATATTCCGGGCGACGCGCGCGAACTCTCGGCCGGCGCGGGCGCGCGCGGAGGGAGCGGCGCGGCGGTCCTCGGACACAACGATTTCGGCGAGAAGGGCTACAGCGGCATGTGTCCCCCGCCCGGACCGCAACACCGCTACACGTTCACGCTTCACGCGCTCGACGTACCGTCGCTCGGTCTGGATGAGAACGCCACCGGCGCGCTGGTGGAGTTCGTAGCGGGCGCGCATACGCTCGGCAAGGCTTCCCTGACCGGGACGTACGCACGCCCGTAGTCGCTAGTAGGGCAGGTCGGCCGCCCAGTTACGGTCGTTGCCGCACGGCATCGCCGGGATTTCGGAGGCCGCGATGCTGCGATGCGGGTAGGTCGCGTACGAAGCGACTTTCAGATACTCGATCAGGTCGTACTTCTCGGCTTCGGTGAGCGCGCGCCCGATCCGACCTTTGCGCGCCTTATCGTCCGTGAACCAATGTCCGGCGTTGCTGTTGCCCTGCAGCGACGTATCCATCGTGTAGGTCCAGCCCGGAATCGCGACCTGCACTTGCCCGAGCTTGACCGGATCGAACTCCGTGTTGCCGAGGATCGGATGCATCGGCCGGGTCTGCGAGAGCATGTCGTAGACCGAAGGGACCGAGCCGTTGTGGAGGAACGGCGGCGTCGCCCACAGGCCGACCAGCGGCCGCGGACGATACCCGCACGGCGCGGAGATGACCATCTTGCGTCCGTAGCCGTCATAGGTCGGCCATTCGCTCGGCGGGATGCCGGCGTCGCGATAGGCCTGGTTCTTGACGTTTTCGACGACGAGCTCGAGGCCCTCGGGTCCGCCCTCGTGTTTGCTCAGCCCGAGTTTGCTCGCGTTATACGTCGTCTTCGCAAAGCCGATGGCCTGATTCGGATCGGTCCCGACGCGTGCGAGCGAGATCACCGGCAGGTACCACTCTTGCGTTCCGGCGATCGTCGTCACGCCGTGGCAGCGCGTGCAGTTCTGGGAGAAGAGCGCCTTGCCGGCCGCGACCTTGCTCGCGTCGATCGAGCCGAACGCCGCCGGCCATTTCGGCGGCTGGAGCGATTCGAGCGCGGTCTCGATCCAGTAGAGCGCCTTGACGTTGACCGTCGATCTCCAACGCTCGGGCTCGGGGTTGAGCTTTCCGGTGACCGGATCCACGATGTTCAAGCGCGCGCCCAGACCGACCGCCTCGCCGACGTTGCGGCCCATCGGCTGACGGACCGACGCGTTGTACTGCACCCAGTCGAAGTGCCAGATGCTCCACACCGGCGGGAAGTTCGTCGGCGCTTTGGCCGGACGCGCATTGCTCGGCTCGTGTAGGCCGATCGTCATGGCGTTGAACGCGATCCCGGTGAGCGCGTCGACGATTCCGGGGCCGGACGGCGTCTGGGCTCCCAAATGCTCGCTCGCCTTGCCGACGAACGCGTCGCTCGCGATCTCGCTATCGAGTCCCGCGGACGCGCGCTTGGCGGGGTAGCCGTCGGCGATCGCTTCGGCCAGGAAGGCCTTGCGCGTCGCCGGGTCCGCCGCCGTTCGCGCGAGGTCGGCGTGCATGTCGCCGACGGCCTTGCTGATCGAGAGGTTCGCCGAGCCGCCCTCGATGCGCAGCGTCGAGCCGCGAACGGTCAGTTGACCGGTATGGCAGGCGGCGCAGGTGAAACCGACGTTCGGTATCCCGTGCGATCTCGATCCATCGTCGGCTACCATCCCGAGCGGATACGGACCCGAGACGCCCGGAAGAAACCCGTACGACGCCATGTGCCGAGCGTCGATGAAATGTTTGCCGTCGGCCGTGCGTAGCGCCCGCATGAACGCGTCCGGCATCAGCACGGCGCCCTGCGATTCGTGATAGAAGCGGTCCGTCGTGGCGGTGCTCCAGCCTTGATCGGGCGCGAGCGTCGCGGTCTGCGCGGAGAGCACGTGCGGTCCGGCCAAGAGCGCGCCACCGAGCGCGAGCGCCAACCCGAGGGCGGTGAAAGTGCGTGCGTTCATGCTACCGACGTTGGGGAGCAGGCACGCGGTTCCTTCTCGCTCGAATCGACCTGGGTCACTCTTCGCCGTCGTAGTAGTCGAGCGGCTCGGAGCGGATCAGCGTACGCTCCGGCGAGCGGACGATCCACTTGCCGCTATCCGGATAGTGGCACGACTCGCCGATCGGGTTGTCGGCGATCACGTAGAAGACCAGATCCTCGTCGCCGTCGTTGTAGATGACGTGCGCCTGGCCCGGCTCGAAGAGGAACGCATCGCCCGGAACGAGCGGCTCCGTGCCGCCGTCGTGTCGGACCGCCCCGGTCCCCGAGATGATGTGATAGAACTCCCACTGCGCGCTGTGCGAATGGAATGGATACGGCACCTGGCCGGGCGTCAGTCGCGTGATCTCGACATCGAACGGGTGGCGCTTCATCAGATCCGTCGAGCCGGCTTCGCGCCCGAGCTCCTCGGAGACCTGACGCCCAAAGCCGCCGAACTTCCCTTTGGGCGACGTCCAGCTCATCTCGGGCATCGCGTCGGTGTTGACTTTCTTCATGGTACCGCGCCGCGTTCGACGCGCCGCTCCGGCAGGCTTTTCGAGCGCATTTCGCGTACCCGACGGCATGATAGCCACGGATAATTCGAAGCGCGCAAAGCACGCGAAATACGTTCTTACCCCCTGGTCGAAACAGGCCGGGCTCAACCCCCCCACGATGGATCGAGGCGAGGGCGTCTACCTTTTCGACACCGACGACAACCGGTATCTGGATCTCTCCGCGGGCCTGGTCGCGGTCAATCTCGGGCACGGTAACGATGCGGTCGCAACCGCGATCGGCGAGCAGGCCAAGCGCCTGGCCTACGCCTCGCCGCAGTTCTCGCTCGACGTGCGCGCGGATCTCGCCGAAAAACTCTCGGACCTCTCGCCCTGGGCGGAAGGCGCGCGCGCGTTCTTCACGACCGGCGGAGCCGAGGCGAACGAAGACGCCGTCAAGATGTCGCGCATGATCACCGGGCGCAATAAAGTGCTGAGCTGCTATCGCTCGTTCCACGGATCGTCACCGGGCGCAGGTTCGATGACCGGCGAGAACCGTCGCTGGGCGAACGAGCCGGGTTGGCCGGGCGCGATCCACTTCGTCGCTCCGTTCCCGTACGACAGCCCGTTCCACACGGAAGATCCGAAAGAAGAAGTCAAACGCGCGCTCGCGCATCTCGACCTGATCCTCACGTACGAGAATCCGTCGGCGATCGCCGCGATCGTGATGGAGCCGGTCGTCGGCAGCAACGGCGTGGTCGTCTATCCGGACGGCTACTTGGCCGGCGTTCGCGAACGCTGCGATCGCTACGGCATCATGCTGGTGTTCGACGAGGTCATGACCGGGTTCGGTCGCACCGGCGATCGCTTCGCCTCGGTCCGCTTCGGGATCGAGCCGGATATCATCACGTTCGCCAAGGGCGTCACCTCGGCGTACGCACCGCTCGGCGGCGTGCTGTTGCGCGAGAAGTTCGCCAAGTACTTCGACGATCACGCGTTGATGTGCGGACATACCTACTCGGGCCATCCGCTCTCGGTCGCGGCCGGGTTCGCGGTCGTCTCGGAATACGAACGTCTCGGGCTGTTCACGCGCGGCAAACAGATCGAAAGCTGGATGAGCGAAGGTCTGAACGCGCTCAAGTCGCGCGCGCCGCAGGTCGGCGACGTCCGCGGCGTCGGCGCGTTCTGGGCGATCGAACT
>JBEPVY010000077.1:0-9762 GCA_041690835.1 Vulcanimicrobiota bacterium
CGTCGCGAGCGGCCGCCATCGAGATCGCAGACGACGATGCTCTCGATGACGGCCGCTTTGCAATTGAGCGCCGCCACGCGAATACGGCGGAAGAGATCGAGGCGCCGCCCGTCGCGCGGAATCGAACGCAAGACGACCGCGTGGAAGCGTCCGTCTTTCCCGCGCACGATCGCATCGAACGGTTTGGCCGCAGTACCGATCGCGATCAGATCGCGGGAGCGCACGCCGAAGAGCCGCGCCGCGACACGGAGTTCGAGGAAGGCGCGCAGACCGCGTAGGATCCGATCGCGTTGTGCGAAGAGCAGCGCCGGGCGGATGCCGTCGGGTGTCTTCAACTGCACGGCGCGCTCGAATCGCACGAGGGCATCACCAACGAGCGCGCTCAAGGTCGGCTTTCGGCCACTCGCGAGCGCCGCGATCACGGCATTGCGCATCGCCGCATCGGCGACGCGAGGGAGACGTTGGGCTGCGACTAGGGGATCCATCTGGACGAATGCTACGGCCCCGAGGTGCCAGGTGGGTGGCATTGTGGACGGCAATCGAAAAGGTCCCGGTACCAGGCGACGCACAATCTCCCATGCGTGGAAGGGTCGTCTCTCGCTCGGTGGCGCGCCGCGCTGTTGTTCGCCGCTCTGATTTCGAGCGTCGTCCCATACGCGATATCGGCCTCAGAACCGACAGCTTGGCTGGCGATTCACATCACCGACACGTCGAACAACCCGATTTGGCTGGCTCGCGCGAAGCTGGTCGGACCGGTCACGGCGACCGCGGCCTCCGTTCGCGCCGGCGACGCGGTCTTCTCGACGGTACCGCCCGGGACGTATCAGCTCCAAATCGCTCGGTACGGCTACAAGACCGCCGTCCTGAAGGACATCGTGCTTGCTCCCGGCCAACGACTCGCCCTTACCGTTCGGCTCGTCTCGACCGCGCTCAAACAGATCGTCGCCGTGACCGCGCGCAACCCGGCGAAAGACGCGCGCGAGATGCAGGCGGATAGTACCCAAGCCCAACTCGGGGACTCGGTCGTTTCGGCTCTGCAGTCGCTGCCCGGCGTCACCTTCGGGGCAGATGGCGCTGCCTCGATCCAAGGCTACGCGCCGAACCAGACAGGTTTCACTATCAACGGCGTTCCGGTCTCGCTGCCCGGATCGGCCCAGAACACGGCAATCTTCAATGCGGACGTTTTTTCGGGCGCAAGCGTCACGCCGGGCGCCGGTGGGGGCGGGACGATCGGATTCACCACTCGCAGTCCGTCACTCGCCTGGCAAGGCGTCTTTCGCGTGGTCGGCGCGTCGAATCACGGAAGCGACATCGCACTGCAAGAGGCCGGGACGGTCGGCCAGATCGGCGTCTCCTACTCGCATGCCCACAACGTCCAAAGCGACCAGCTCGACGGCCTGAGTTTCCGCGATACAAGCGGCCTTTTCTACGCGCACGATGCCTCGCCGTCCGTCACCGGCGACGCACTGCAATTGCGCTACGAGTTCTCGACGAGCAACACCCTGCTCGCGAACGCGGTCGCGCTCGACTCGACGATCCCGCTCGTCTGCCGTCAATGGACCGGCGCGCTTCCGTGCGGATACGGGCCGACGAATCTTCAGCGTCAGTCACTGGCCGCATTCCAACTCGACGACTCCGCCCGACTCGGCTCGAGCACGGTGGACCTGAAGGTCTATGCGAACCGTCTTAACGACGCGTTCGATCAGAGCGGCTACTTCGTCGACGGCCTGAATCTGCCGTCGACCAGCCTCAGTAACTCCCGGCAGTCCGGCGCGATCGCCAACGCACTGATCGGACTGGGGCCTAAATTTGCACTGCCGCTGACGATCTCAAGCGATTCGACCTCGACCGGCGTCGACGGCAATGCGTTCGGACCGCTCCTACCGAGCGTCCTTTCGCGCACCACCTCACTGCACGCGGCAACGACGCTCCCGCTGATCGACCGTCCGCATTTTTCCCTCACGACAGCCTTATCGTACCAACGCTATGGGACGGCGTTTTCGAGTGCGTCGCGTCTGACCGAATCGATCGGCGGGAGGTATGCGTTCTCGACGCACGACTCCCTTAGCGCGACGTATAGCCCGGGCGAACTCAGCAGTCCGACGGCGACCTTCGACGGGGTATCGTCGCCGTCGCAACTCCAGTTCGTCTGCGCATCGAACGTCGGCATCGGCAACGGCCCGGACTCGCCCTCTTCCAGCGCCAAGCAGACCTCGGCGTCGTTCGGATGGTCGCACCAGAACGCCGACTGGAGCGCCTCCGTCTCGGCCTATCGCAACCTCAATACCGGCGGACTCGTGCAGGCGACCGTCAGCGCTCTCGGACTCGATCCGGCGCTCTTCGCGCCCGGCTACGCTGGGCTCGCGCAACAGGCTGCCCGCTCGACCTGTGGCGATACCCGCAGCGTCTCGCTCGGCGATCTGTACTTCGATGTCTCCGGCGTCGCCGATCGCGCGATCTACAGTGGTGCTAGCCTCTCGCTCTCCGTGCGGCTCGGCTCGACGACGCACGTCACCGCCAATTTCTCGAGCACGTCGGCGATCGCATATGGAACGGATGCGCTGATCTTCGGACCTCGTTCGACCGTGATCGCCGGGCGACAGCTTCCGAATGTCGCGCCTTATGCCGGGAATATCTCCCTGACCACGTCGGTCGGACATCACGTAGTGGCGTTATTCGCGGCGCATGCGAACGCGTCGAATAATGGCAACAATCTCCCCGGCTATCTGACCTTCGATGCAGGCGTTCTCGCGCAACTCCCACGCGGGCTCCTGTCGGTTACGATGACAAATATCGGAAACGTGCATCCCGGTCCCTTCGCGATCGCCGACGGCGCGATTCCGCTGCCGATGCTCGCCGGCACCTTCCCGACGGTCGCGCAACCACTCCCGGCGCGAACGCTGCGCGTAGGCTATCGCTTTCACCTCGGTGCGCCCGAGCGCCAGCCGTCGTTCGGCATCCCGTCCGAGCAGTTCCAGCGCCCCGGCGGGGGATTCACGATCTATATGACCACCGTGCCTTTCGAGAGCGGTCTTCCGAAGACGCCTTTCGGGATCGACCGCAACGGTATCGGTTGCGGACCGAAGGACGTCGCCCCGGCCGAAGCGATCCTCGCCGCCTGGCAACGCTATGCGGCATCGATCGAGACGGCGCGCGTCAACGGAGCGTATCCAGCGACATTTCCGCCCGCGGCGTTTGGGGCGATCCGGTTCACCTACTTTTCGAACGGGGCATCCTATGCAATCGTCCTGGCGCCGACGGGCTCGGTCAAGGATTTCGTGGAAGAGTATATGCCACTCGGGTTCTGCGCACTCGTTCACGGCGGAGATGACAAAGAAGCTGCGGACCGGCACCTTCTGCTCCCCGAGCAACACCTGGGTCCCGACTATATGACCGCGATACCGCGCTACGCGCCCGAGGTTGGGCTCTACTCTGGCGCCTTTCACTACCAGGTGAGCCCGAACACCGCGACCGCTGCCGCTTCGCGTTCGACGCCGAGCCCCACACCGACGCCTATTCCGGAGATCGAGCCGACTCCGGCGGCCGGTCGACCGTTCGCACTCAAGAGCTGGTCGCAATGCAGCGACGACATCCGCCCGGCCGCGCAAGAGTTCCTCGACGCCGTCGCCATCTACGCACATGCGTTCTTCGACCTGCATCAGCGTCCGCAGAATCCCGGAGGCGTGCAGATGATCGCGCATCGCGAAGCTTCCGGGAAGATCTGGCTCGAGATCCGGACGGCCGATCTCTCGTCCCTGCGTACGATCTGGCCATGCTTCTTCGTCCAGAACTACCAACACGCGATCCTGCAGCGGCGCGGACTCGACGGGACACGCGATCAGACCATCGACTATGCGCCGGAACTCGGTCTCTACGGAGCCTACTAGCACGGCGCTACGAGGGCTCCGTGGCAGAATGCCAGGCATATGGCATCCGCGACGAATACACTAGGCCAGATGCTACGACTCTCCGGCGGCCTCGCGTACTCCGCGACCGACCTGAACAACTTCCTCGCGTGCGAGCACCTGACCGGGCTCGAGCATGCGGTCGCGCTCGGCGCCCTCGAGCGGCCCGAGATCGACCGTGCCCAGGCCGACGTGTTGCGCGAACTGGGCGAGACGCACGAACGTAAGTACCTGGAGAAACTGGCGGCGACCGGCATCCAGGTCGTGACGATCGCGCGCCCCGAACGAGGCAACGCCCCCGAGCGCGCCGTTGCCGACACGATCGACGCGATGCGCGCGGGCGCGGCGGTCATCTATCAGGCGGCTTTCTTCCACGACGGCTGGCTTGGCTTCGCCGATTTCCTCAGGCGCGTCGACGGGCCGTCGGACCTCGGCGATTACCACTACGAAGTCGCCGACACAAAGCTAGCTCGCCGGAGTGCGCCGTATTTCATCTTACAGCTCTGTAACTACAGCGAGCACGTCGCGCGCGTCCAAGGCTTCGAGCCGCGACGTATGCACGTGGTACTCGGCGACGGACGCGAAGAGTCGTTCGAGGTCGGCGAGTTCGCGGCGCACTATCGCGCCGTCAAGGCGCGGTTTCTCCAGCACGCGAACGACGGCGTCGAGGCGACTGCACCGTATCCGGTGCCGCACTGCGAACTCTGCGTGTGGAAGGACCGTTGCGACGCAGAACTCCGCGCGGCCGACTCGCTCAGCCAGGTGGCCGGCATCCGACGGCTCCAAGCGAACCGGCTGGTCGACGGCGGCATCGTGACGCTCGCGGCGCTCTCGCACGCCGACGACGAGATCCGCCCGACGAACGTCCGCGCGGCTACCTTTGCGACCCTGCGCCGGCAGGCGCGCTTGCAACGCGAACATCGCGATGCGATCGCGGCCGGCGATCCGCATCCGAACAGCGTCGAAGTCCTCGACGCGGATCCGGAACTCCCGCAGCCGCGCGGCTTCGCGTTGTTGCCCGAACGCGATGCCGGGGATCTGTTCTTCGACATGGAGGGCGACCCGTATTACGTCGAAGGCGATCGCTGGTTCGGCGCGGAGAGCGGCCTCGAGTATCTCTTCGGTGTCTACACCCTCGACGGACCGGACGGCACGTTCACGCCCTTCTGGGGATGCGACCGCGACGGGTCGGGGGCACCCCATCACCGCTATCGCGAGAAGCGCGCCTTCGAAGACTTCATCGACTTCGTGATGGCGCGGCGGGCGGCGTACCAGGGCTTCCACATCTACCACTATGCGCCGTACGAAGTGACCGCGATGAAACATCTCTCCGAGCGACATCGCACGCGCGAGGAGGAGGTCGATATCTTGCTTCGCGAGGAGCGCTTCGTCGATCTTTACAAGGTGGTGCGCCAGTCCATCGTGGTCGGCCAGCCGAGCTATAGCATCAAAAAACTCGAGTTCTACTACGAAGACGACAAACGAACGGGGACCGCGAGCGGCGGCGACTCGATCGTCGAGTTCGAGAAGTGGCTCGCGAGCCGGGCCGCCGGTATGCCGCTCACCGAGATACTCGAAGACATCGAGCAGTACAACCGCTTCGACTGCGTCTCGACCGAGCATCTGCTCGCGTGGCTCTGGGCGTTGCGCGTCGATGCCCCGCTCGTCGCGCCGCGCGAGATCGAACCGCCCAAGCCGCCATCGGCCAAGCGCGCGCAGTTTCTGGCCGAACTCGGCGCCGTGCTGGAGCGGCTGAAGACGCCCTTCCCAGCTGACACCGTCGCGGAGAACGCCCCGGATCTTCACGAGCGCGAGCGTGCAGCTTGGCTGCTAAGCGACCTGCTCCAATATAACGAGCGGGAACGGCGTCCGCCATGGTGGGAATTCTTCGATCTGTGCGCCGCGTTCGCCGACGATCCCGACGTCGCGGTGGACCACGCTGCCGCGATCGGCGGTCTGACCGTCGTCGAAGTGACGGACGAGGGCATCTTGCTAGCGTTCCCCTTGCAGAACCACAAACTCGACCCCGGCTATGTCCGCAATCTCGAGACGCGCATGCCGCACGGCAAAGTCGAGTGGATCGACGACGATCGCGGACTGCTCCTCTGGCGCCCGAGCAAAGGTAAGTCGACGCTTCCGCCGCTCGCGATCGTCCAAGTCGACGACATCAGCTCGGAGGCCATCGTCCGTTCGCTCATGCGCAGTGCGGAGAAGCTGCTCGCATCCCCGGCGGCCGTCCCGGAAGACGCGATCTTCGATCTCTTGCTCGCGCGCAAGCCGAAGCTCCGCGGCGTGGGTCGCGGGTCCGTCGTCCAGCCGGACGTCGTCGATACGGCCGGTGTCGCCGCCGCGATCGATCGACTCGATGGGACCTGCCTGCCGATCCAAGGGCCGCCCGGGACCGGCAAGACGACCAAGGCCGCCGCGATCATCACCGGACTGGTCGATCGCGGCATGCGCGTCGGCATCGCCGCGCCGTCGCACGCCGTCGCGCACAATCTGCTCGCGCGGATCGGCAAGTACGGAGCCGACGCGGGCACGAGATACCGGGTCGCGCACAACGGTAAAGACGACAAGGCGTTCGTTCCGCAAGGGCGCGCAGCCGAAGGCTTTTCCGAGATCTTGTGCGAGGTCGACGGCGCGACCGACGCGCAGATCGTCTCCGGAACGTCCTGGCTCTTCTCCCGGCCGGAGCTCGCGAATACGCTCGACTATCTCTTCGTCGACGAAGCGGGCCAGCTAGCGCTTGCAAACGCGCTCGGTATGGCGCCCGCGGCGCGCAACCTGATCCTGATCGGCGACCCGCAACAGCTCGAACAGGTCACGAAGGCCTCGCACGCGGGTCCGGCCGACGTCTCGGCGCTCGGCCATCTGATCGGGGACGAACCGACGGTCCCGACCGATCGCGGCGTCTTCCTCGATACGACCTATCGCATGCACGCGGACGTCTGCACGTTCGTCTCGCGCGTCTCGTACGAAGGGCGGCTCCATCCCGACGCGGGCTGCGCGAACCAGCGTGTCGACTCACCCGGCCTCTCCGGCACGGGGTTACGCGCGCTCGCCGTTCCGCACGACGGCAACAAGTCCGCATCGGTCGAAGAGGCCGAGCGGATCGCGGACGAGATCGCGCATCTGCTCGACGGCGAGGTCGTCGATCGTAACGGCGATCGACGATCCATCCGACCCGCCGATGTCATCGTCGTGACGCCCTACAACGCCCAGCGACGACTGCTCGACCGCACCATCCGCGAGCGCGTCGGCGACGGCGTCGAGGTCGGGACGGTGAACAAGTTCCAAGGTCGCGAGGCCTACGTGGTCTTCTACTCGATGTCGACCTCCGGCGGCGACGACATCCCGCGCGGGACGGAGTTTCTGTTCGAACGCAATCGCCTCAATGTCGCGATCTCACGCGCGCACGCGTTGGCGGTCCTGGTCTACTCGCCGGCGTTGCTCGAAGCCAAGACCACCAGCATCGACGCGATGCGGCTGATCAACGGCCTGGATCTCTTCGTGGAGCTGGCAGCACAAGGCTAGGCATCCGTCGGCGATGCATGCCATCAGATATGGTATACTGATGGCATGCATCGCATCCAAGTGCAGTTGACGGCGGCTCAGGAGGCTCAGCTTCGGGACATGGCGCGCCTGCGTAATGTCTCGATTTCGGCGCTCATCCGCGAAGGGATCGACCACCTACTCGCCCCGGCCAACGACGACTGGGAGGCGATAAAGGCGGCCGCCCTCGCCGGCGTGGGCCAGTTCAACTCAGGTCTCGAGGACGTGTCGCGGAACCACGATGCGTACCTCGCGGATGATCTCTATGACGAGATGATGGAGAATAGGTGTGATCTTCGTTGACACGTCGGCGCTCTTCGCCGTTCACGACGGCGACGATCTCGCGCACGGACGGGCGAGCCAAGCCTGGGTCGAAATGCTCGAATCGAAGGCACGGCTCGTCACTACGAACTATGTCGAAACGGAAGCGACCGCACTCTTCCAACGTCGTCTCGGCATGCACGCGGTACGGGCTCTTTTCCAGTCCCTTCGCGCGTGTCGGGTCCATTCGATCGACAGCGACATCCACTCCGCCGGTGTCGAGATGCTGCTGACACAGAATCGGCGTCACCTGAGCCTCGTCGACTGCACGAGTTTCGCTACGATGCGGCGGCTCGGCATAACGCAGGCCTTCGCGTACGACCGCGACTTCGAGGAGTTCGGCTTTACGCCGGTCCCCTAGCTCGACGCGGGCGGAGCATCCATCCGATCAGGATCGTGAAGAGCACCGTCACGACGATACAGAATACCATCGCGCGACGCATCCCGACGGCGAACGACGCATCCAAGACGGGCTCGAGCGTCGCCGCGGTGATGCCCGGCGGCGGCGAGGCCAGCAGCGCGAAGGCGCCACCGTGATGGATCGTCGCCGCGGCCGCGCGGACGGTCGCGGGCGCATCGCCCGTGCCCGCTAGCGATGCGGTCACGCCGGACGCCATCGTCGCCGCCAGCAATGCGCCGAGCGCGGCGATGCCGAGCACGCCGAAGACGCTCCGGCTGAGCGCCATCGCACCGGCCGCGAATCCCTGATCGGCCGCGTCGCAGACGCGCATGCCGGCCGCTTGTGCCGGCGTGAAGACGGCGCCCCAGCCAAGCCCCATCACGAACAATGCGCCCGCGACCTCCCAGGCCGGCGTCGATGGCGTGAACCAAAGCATCCAGATCATGCCGACCACGCTGACACCGAGCGCGAGCAAGGTCGTCGCGAACAGACCGACCGCGCGATCGAGGTGTGCGCTGAACTGATTTGCGGCGAAGAACGCGACGTTGCTCGGCATCAGATAGAACCCGGCCGCGAGCGGACCGGTATCGAGGACGTTCTGCAGATAGAGCGTCGCGAGAAGCATGATGCCGAACCATCCGAAATTCAAGATGCCGATCGTGAGGGCCGCCCCGTTGAAGGTCGGTATCTTGAAGTACGCGAGTTTGACCATCGGATGGGCCGAGCGCTTCTCGTGCACGATGAAGGTCGCGAGCAGCCCGACGAACAGGCCGAGCGAGATCAGGATCGGCGGTGCGAACCAACCGGTCGCGTTCCCTTCGATCAAAGCGAAGCTGAGCGCCATCAGCGCGAACACGCTTGCAGCCTGACCTCCGAAGTCGAGGCGCGGTGCGACCTCCGCACGGCCGCTGTCGACGAACGGTAGCGTGAACAGCACGAGCACCCCCATCGCGACCGAGATGTAGAACACCGACGGCCACGCGAACGAGTGCACCAGGATACCGCCGAGTACCGGCCCGACGACGGCGCCGAGCCCGGCGATCATCGCAAAGGCCGCGACCGCATCTTCGCGCTTGTCGGGATCCGGCGCCATCGCTACCAGGATCGCGACGGGTAGCGAGAGCAGCGCGGAGCCGAAGACCCCTTGCAGTCCGCGCGCGACGATGAGTAGTTCGGAGCCCGGCGCGAGCGCACACGCGAGCGTCGCAAGCGTAAAGCCGACGACCGCAACCGTCAGGATACGCTTGCGCCCGTAGAGATCGCCGAGCGTCCCGGCGGCAAGCGTGAATCCGCCCTCCATGAGCGGATAGATGCTGACGATCCATTGCTGATCGGCGATGCCCGCGTGGAGCGACCGTTCGATCGAAGGCAGCGCGAGATAGATCACGCTGATGTTGACGACCGCGACCAGGCCCGATAGATACATGCCAAGCCGGGCGATCCGTACCCGCAAGGAAGCGCTCATACGCTCCCGGCTTCGCCACGAAAAGAAAGGGGCCCCGCATCGCTGCGGGACCCCTTTCTGCTACCTACAAGTCTTCGGGGTTGATGCCCTTGATCTTGTCGTACTGGGTCTTCTTCGGC
>JBEPVY010000078.1:0-9718 GCA_041690835.1 Vulcanimicrobiota bacterium
TGGCGCCTCGGGCGGCCGAGATCGACGAGAAGCAAGAGTACCCGCGCGACATCAAAGAACTGTTCGCCCAGAGCGATCTGCTCGGCATCCCGATCCCGACCGAGTACGGCGGCCTCGGCGGCACGTTCTTGACCTACGTCAAGGTCGTGGAGCTGATCGCGAGCGCCTGCGCATCGTCCTCGCTGATCGTCGCGGTCCAAGAGCTCGGCATGCTCCCGATCTTGATCGGCGGCAACGAAGCGCAGAAGCAGAAGTATCTCCCGAAACTCGCCTCCGGCGAATGGATCGCGGCCTACGCGCTCACCGAAGCCGGCAGCGGCAGCGACGCGGCCGGCTCGATGCGCACGCGCGCCGTCAAACGCGGCGACAACTACGTGCTCGACGGCACCAAGATCTTCATCACCAACGGCGATGTCGCCGATATCGTCTGCGTCTTCGCCGTGACCGATCCCGAGAAGGGTGCGAACGGCATCAGCGCGTTCGTGGTCGAGAAGGGCACGCCCGGCTTCAGCGTAGGCAAGCACGAGAAAAAGATGGGCATCCGCGGATCTCCGACGGTCGAACTGGTCTTCGAGAATTGCGAAGTGCCTGCCGAGAATCTGATCGGCCCCGAAGGCGAAGGCTTCAAGATCGCGATGAAAGTGCTCGACAAGTCGCGTCCCGGCATCGCCGCGCAAGCCCTCGGCATCGCGCAAGGCGCGCTCGATCAAGCGACTGTCTACGCACGCGAACGGATCGCGTTCGGTAAACCGATCGGCCATCAGCAAGGCGTCGGATTCATGATCGCCGACATGAAGACCGAAGTCGAAGCCGCCCGCCTGCTGCTCTACGAAGCCGCCCGGAAATGCGACGCCGGCGCTCCGGACGTCACGCTCTGGGCCGCGATGGCCAAACTCAAATGCGGCGACGTCGCGATGTCGGTGACCACCGATGCGGTCCAGGTCCTGGGCGGGTACGGCTACTCGACCGAGTATCCGGTCGAGCGGATGATGCGCGACGCCAAGATCACCCAGATCTACGAAGGCACCCAGCAGATCCAGCGTCTGGTCATCTCCAGAAACGTGATCGGCAAAGGCACGCCGACGCCGCGCTAATCCAAATCTAATCCGGCCACCAGGGCGGGAATAGGCCGAAGCGAACCTCCGGGCATCGCGCTCCGTTTCAACGGTGTGCGGTGCCCGTCGTGCTCTAGCGGCAAGCCGGGCTCCCACGAATTCATTTCGCATTTATTCTTAGGAGAAACCACCTTGAAGAAGATCCTCGCGTCGCTGATCGCGGCCGCGTTTCTTATGACGGGTTCGGCCATGGCCGCAACCGCCACGAAGACCGCCGCCAAGACCACCGTCAAAGCCACGAAGATGACCGCCAAACCGGCCGTCAAGCCCGCGGCCAAGAAGCCAGTCGCCAAAAAGCCGGCCGCTAAAAAGCCGGCCGCGAAGAAGCCCGCCGCAAAGAAGCCGGCCGCTAAAAAGCCGGCCGTCAAAGCGACCAAGAAGCCCTAACTCCGCTCCGGCGGAAAAGAAGAGGCGCGCGATGCGAATCGCGCGCCTCTTTCTATCCCCCGACGGAGATCGGGGCGAACCCGAAGAGCGGTGGGATGAAGTGTCCCGCTAAGAACGAGATCGCGAAGACGCCCGAGCCCCACAGCGCGATTTCAAGGCCGCGTGCGAACGGCGAGCGCCCGGCAAGGCTGGCGGCGTAGTAGCCGATTCCGAACAGGCCGCAGAGCGCCAGCCCCGCGCTGACCCACAGCGCGCCGTGTCCGATCGCCGGGATTGCGAATGGGAGGATCGGCAGTACCGAGCCAGCGGCGTACGAGAGAGATATGGAGATGGCGGGACGGACGCTGGATTCTTCGGCCACTCGTGGGTCGATGCCGAACTCGTCGCGCATCATCTCGTAGAGGAAGATCTCCGGATTTTGCACCAGGCGGGCGACGATGGTGTGGGCCTCTTCGGCACTGAAGCCCTTTGTTTTATAGTAGGCGACCTGCTCAGCGAACTCGCCTTGGGGGTCGGCTTCGATCTCCGCCTTTTCCATCTCGATCGAGGCGAGGACCACGTCGCGTTCGGATTTTGCGCCTTGGTACTCGCCGACGCCCATGGAGAGCGCGCCCGCCAGGAGCGCCAGGAGTCCGGTGATGACGACAGTCGAATGGCTGTCGGTTGCGGCTCCGAGACCGGTGACGACGCCCATGGTCGTGAGGATGCCATCCTTGGCGCCGAACACGACCTCGCGGACGTCCCGCTGCTTCTGCAGGGCGCGGCGTTGCTGCGTATCCGGGATGCGCGGCTTGACCGATCGCCAGCCGGGCGTATCCACCAGGATCGGCTGATCGGGCACTTCCAACTCGCTCATCTAGAGATCCGCCTTCATAGTGTTCGCCATATGCACGTTATCGTCGGCGATTCCATGCTGGATCGGGATGAGGCCGTGCAAGCATATCGCCGGGGTTCACCGTCGGGCGGCTCGAATACCAGCCCGGACATGGCCGACCCGATGAAACCCGAGTTCACCGCCCAAAATCCGATCGTCGCCGCAGCCGAGCGTATTCGCGCGCGCCGGACCATCGAGGCCGCCGCCGACGGTGAGAGCGGGGCGAGGCGCGACTTCGACGACGCCGAATCCGGCCTGCGCGCGTTTGCGACCAGCCTGGCCGACGGCATCGTGCGCATCAATGCGATCGTCGGCGAACGGAACGGCATCCGGCTGATCCGTCTCGAGAAGCCCTTCCGATTGCGCATCCGCTTCGGCGAGAAGCGCATCTCGCTCGACCTCGACGACGTCCACCAACTCGTGCGGATCGGCGGCGAGGGATTCGATGGGGAGTACCAGTTCGTGCCGAGCGCGGCCGTGCCCGCACTGATCAACGTCTCGATCGTCTCGACCGAGGCCGGTTACGGCGAAGCGCTCACCGCTTCTTCCCTGTTGAAGAAGATCGCGCAGGACGCCGAGTTGCCGCGGCCTTCCCACCTGGACCGCTCCGGTCCGATCGTTCTTTAGCGCTCTTCGCCAAGGCCTTCGCGACGATCGGCGCGCTCGGGCAGAGCGGCGCGACCGGACAGCGATCGCAGAGCGGCGTCGGAGCCTTGCAGATCTCGCGACCGTGCAGGATCAGCCAATGGTGCGCGTGTCGCCACTGTTCCGGCGGAACCAGCGCGGTGACGTCCGCTTCGACCTGACGCGGCGTCGTGCCGAGCGTCAGCCCTAGCCGGTGCGAGACGCGGAACACGTGCGTGTCCACCGCAAAGGCCGCCTGCTCGAATGCCACCGACATCACCACGTTTGCGGTCTTACGCCCGACGCCCGCAAGCGCCTCGAGCGACTCCCGGTCGCGCGGCACCTCGGCGCCGTGTTTCTCTGCAAGATCCCGCGCCGCGGCCACGATGTTCTTCGCCTTCATCCGGAAGAATCCGCACGACTTCACCAGCTTCTCGACGTCCGCCACGTCGGCAGAGCCGAGCGCACGCGCGTCGGGATACGCCGCGAAGAGCGCCGGTGTCGTCAGGTTGACGCGCGCATCCGTGCACTGCGCCGAAAGGATGACGGCGATCAGCAGTTCGAACGGGTTGGAGTAGTTAAGCGCGGTGACCGCGGTCGGATACGTCCGTTCGAGAACGGCGAGTTCCTCGAGCGCGACCTTGACTGCGACTTTCTTCTTCGGAAACGGTATTGCTGCCACTATGTGGCGGGTTTTCGCGCTACCGAGACATTTGCCCGCATGGCCATCCGTACGTGTCCGTGATGCAAGTGCGCGGAGAACCGCTCGCGCGCCGCTTCGAGGATCGCACGTCGCACCGGAGCCGGCTGCGATGCGACCGTCGGCCACATCGGCAGGCCCTGCATCGCCTGGATCGCCTGCTCGATCCCTTCGAACTCGAGCGGAAGCGAGAGCGTGCCCGAGGCGACGTCGAAGCCGCCCGCCGCAAGTTCGGCCTGTAAGGGGGCGCGATCGATCGGCGGGCGGTCCAACATCGGTGCGACCGCCGGAACCGCCTTGCCCAGCACGTCGCGGACGATCGCGAAGAACGGGGCATCGTCGATCGCCCAGACCGATATGCCGACGCGGCCGCCCGGTCGTAGCACGCGGAACATCTCGGCGATCGCCGCCGGACGATCCGGAAGGAACTGCATTCCCTGCTGCACAGTGATCGCGTCGAACTCGGCCGGACCGAACGGAAGGCTATCGGCGGAGGCACGCTCGTATCGCACCCGTGCGGAAGCGGGCGTACTGGCGCGAGCGACGTCGAGCATTTCCGGACTCACGTCGGTACCCACCACGATGCCGCCGTCGCCGATGCGACGCGCCGCGGCCTTGGTGACGGTTCCAGGACCGCACGCGATATCGAGCAGGGCCTCGCCCTGGCGCACGTCGAGCGCTTCGATGAGCGTCTCGGCCCACGGCCCGAAGATGCGCGGCACCAAGTATTGCTCGTACGCTCCGGCAACGCCGAGGCTCGAGAAGTTGAAAACCGTCGCGTCGGTCATCGGTACCCTCCGCGAGCAAGCATACTCCCGGTCGGCGCATGCGGACAATGATGCAAAACACCTATCGGACGTCGCCTCACGAGCGGAGGCGGAACTCTTCGTCGCCTTCGACCAGGCCGTCGCGTACCAGCGCGCCGACGATCGTCGCGAGCGCCTCCGGATCACGGCCCGGAAGCGTGGCGGCCAGATCGCGGTGCAGATCGAGCAACGAGATCGCCCGCTCCGGCGGGAGTTCCCGCAGGCGGTCGACGATCCGGCCGCGTGCGTAGCGGGTCGTCTCTTCGAAACGGAGCGCTGCCTGCGGCGAACCCGGGCGCGCGTTCGCCTTGCGCGCCGCTTCGAGCGCGGCCGGGTCGATCGGGGCGGCGACGCAGAACGCTGCGAGCGGGCAGATCCCGCATTTCGGTGCGCGGGCCGTGCAGATCGTCGCTCCCAGATCCATCATCGCGGAGTTCCAGTCGTGCGCGAGACCGGGCGGCACGAGCGCGAGCGCGCGCGCGTCGAGCTCGCGCGCCGTGGCCTGCGGCGGAAACTCCATCCCGAACCCAAGCCGGTGCACGACCCGACGTACGTTGACGTCGCAGGCCGCAGTGTCTTCGTCGAACGCGAACGCCCGGACGGCCTCGGCCGTGTACGGCCCGATCCCCGGTAGTGCGCGCAATCGCGCCGTATCCCGCGGCATCTCGCCGCCATACCCGGCGACGACCGCGTCCGCCAGGTTCTTCAGGCGGACGGCGCGCGAGTTGTACCCGAGTCCCTTCCACGCGCGCAAGACGTCCGCGATGCTCGCACGCGCGAGCATCGCGAAATCCGGAAACGACGCGACGAACGCGGCGAACTTCGGCACGACTCGGTCCACTTGCGTCTGTTGGAGCATGAACTCGCTCACGACCGTGAAGTACGGATCGCGCTTTACGCGCCACGGCAGCGTCGCTCGCCCGTCATCCGCGTACCAACCCAGGAGCGCCCGTCGCAGGTCGTTCACGCGCGCAGGGATGAGATCGCCTTGCCGATCCGCGCGATACCTTCGGATATCTCGGCGCGGGTCGCGGCGGTCAGCGCCAAGCGGAAGTTGTGATCTCCACCCTGACCCGGATAGAACGCTTCGCCGAACAGAAACGAGGCGCCCAAGCGCTCCGATGCGTCGAGCAGCGGACGCGCGCGCAACTCGCGCGGGGTGGTCGCCCACAGGTAGAATCCGCCCGTGGGTCTGCTGATCCGGACCGTAGCCGGCCAGTTCGCGGCGATCGCCTCGTCCGCGATCTTGCGACGCGTCAGGAGCTCTTCGCGTAGTTGCGAGACGTGGGCGTCGTATCCGCGTTCGAGGTAATCGTGAACCGCCGCTTGGACGTAAAGACTGGTCGCCATGTCGTGCGCCTGTTTACGCATCAACAGACGTTCGAGGATCGTGCGCGGCGCGGCCAACCATCCGATCCGTAGACTCGGCGCGATCGTCTTGGAGAACGTGGAGAGATAGACGACGTGGTCCGGCGCGAGCGCGACCAACGGTGGAAGATCGCGCGAGAGCAACGGGCCGTACGGATCGTCTTCCACGATCGGCACGCCCGCTCGACGCGCGATCGTGACCAGACGCTCGCGCCGGTCGAGGTTCATGGTGGCGTTGGTCGGATTGTGGAGCGACGGCATCGTGTAGATGAAGCGCGGTTTGCGGGTTCGCAGGATCGCCTCGACGTGATCGACGCGCATACCCTCGTCGTCGACCGGCACCGCGATCGCGCGTAGCCCGCAGATCTGGAAGATCTGCAACGCTCCCGGATAGGACGGCTGTTCGACCACGATCTCGTCGCCCGGTTCGGCCAGGCTCTGGGCGACGATCATGATGCCTTGCGTCGAACCCGTCAGCACGACCACGTTCTTCGGTTCGACCGTCCGCGCGCCGCGCGCGCGCATCCGTTCGGCGATGGCGCCACGCAGCGGCTCGTAGCCCTCGGAGTCGCCGTACGACAGGATGAAACGCGGATCGCGCGCGACCCGTTCGAAGGAAGTCGCCAGCTCGACCAGCGGCGAGGGTTCGTCGGGCGCGACTCCTTGGACGAATGAGATCCGGCCCGCCTCCTGTTTGGCCGCCAGCTCGCCGAGGACCATCGGGAACTCCCCGACCCGCCAGGGCGGCAACGTGACCCACCACGGCACGGCCGGCGATCGCTCCGGCTGACCGGCGCGTAGGGGCGCGACCCGGGAGCCCGAGCCGACCTTCTGCTCGATCAAACCGCCGGCTACCAGTTCGCGATAGGCCCGGACGACCGTGCTCCGGTTCACATGCAGTTCGTCGGCCATCGTCCGCTCGGGCGGGAGTCGGGTCGACTCGGGCAGCGTCCCGGCCAGGATCGCTTCGCGCAGATGCTCGTGGATCTGCTGATAGAGCGGAACGATCGAGGCCCGGTCCAGTTGCGGCAAGAGTCCGGCCCATCCAATTTTGGCCATGGTCCGGTCCATTTTCGCCGCTACCGAGGTCGAGGCTTGCCCCAACACAAAAGTATGCCGACGAACATATGAGCACTCTTCGGGAAGTCGACGTCCGCGTGCCGTTTGTCGGGCGCGAGCGCGAACTCGGCCTGATCGCAGGCGCCCTGACCGAAGGCCGCGTCGTCACCTTGGTCGGCGCCGGCGGCTCCGGCAAGTCCCGGCTCTCCCTCGAAGCAGCGGCCCAAGCCGGCGGCGATTTCGCGTTCGTATCGCTGGCCGGAACGGCAGAAGGCGCAGTCGCAAACGCCATCGCGGTCGCCTTGAACGCCCGCGAATCGCCCGGCATCGATGCGGCCGGCGCGATCGAAGCTAGCCTGCGCGCGAAGCCGCGCCCACTGTTGATCGACAACTGCGAACACGTCCTCGATGAGGCGCGGGCGCTGTGTGCCAGAATCGCCGCGATTCCGGGCGTACGGGTCCTCACCACCAGCAGACATCGGCTCGGCCTCGAGAACGAGACGACCGTCGAGATCGGCCCGCTTCCGCACGGCGACGCGCGGGCGTTCGTGCTCGCCTGCCTGCGCGTCAAGCAGGCCGGGTTCGTTCCGGATCGGCTCGACGAAGATCGGATCTCCGCGATCGCGACGGCGCTCGACGGCCTTCCGATCGCGATCGACCTGGCCGTCGCGCGGTACCCGACGATCACGCTCGCGCAACTCGCGCGCGAGTTGCGCCGCATCGTGCCATCCCAGTTCCGTACCACCGAACACGCTTCCGACCCGCGACACCAGACCTTGGAACGGACCGTCGAGTGGAGCGCATCGCTCCTGAGCCCGGCCGCGCGCACGCTGCTCGCGGCCTGCGTGACGTTCAGCAACTGGTTCGACGCCGACGACGCACGCGCGCTCGGCGACGCGAAGCTCAAACCCGAACAGGCGCGGGCCGCGCTCGACGAACTCGCCGCCCATTCGCTAATCGTCGCGCGGAGCGACGATCGCTTCTCGGTGCTCGCACCCGTCCGCGCCGTCGCGCGTCGCCGCGAGGAGGCCGTCCGCGGTGCCGCATCCCTCGCGCAGCGCCACGCCATCCGGATGCGCGACAACGCGGTTCGACTTCGCGAGGCATATGCGTCGTCGGACCTGCTCGAATTGGTGGCTTCGGCGAGCGAACGCTACGACGACTATCGTTCGGCGCTGGACTGGGCTTTGCATCATCCCGAGCGACTTCACATCGGCATCGAGATCGTGCGAATCCTCACCTCGTACTGGGGCGACCGCGGGCGACTCGCCGAGGGCCTGCGCTGGACGCGTCGCACGCTCGACGTCGCGCACAGCACGGGCAAGCTCGAGCCCGCCGACATCGCGCTCCTCACCTACGCGCATCTGCGTCTCTGCTACGCATCGGGCGATTACGTCTCGATGATCGAGCAGGGGCCGTCGATGATCGGCGCGTTCACCCGGGTCGGCGACCGGCTCTCGCTCGGCCGCGCCTACAACCTGCTCTCGGTCGCGTCCCTGGGCGTCGGCGAGGTCGACGAAGCGGAGAAGTTCGGCGAGACCGCGGTCGCGCTGCATCGCGCCATCGATCATCGCCGCGGCGTCGCTTCGGGACTCTGCAACCTCGGCAACGTCGCGCTCGAGGGCCGCTTCGATCCGGATGCGGCGATAGTCCACTACGAACAGGCGCTCGAACTCGCGCTCGAGCCCGGTGGGGAGGCGATCCGCGTCCTGGTCCATGGCAACATGGCCGAGGCGCACTACACCGCGCGACGGCTCGAAGAGGCCGAACGTTCGTGCGCACTCTCGCTGGCCGCCTCGGAGCTCCTCGGCAACGAAGGCTACCGGGCCTGGGGATTCCAGATCATGGCGCGCATCGAGCTGGCACGCGGGGAGTTCGCGGAAGCCTCGCTCGCCCTGCGGACCGCCATCGAGTACTTGATGATCGAGGCCAGTCCCGAGTACGTGGCCGGCGCCGCCGAGATCGCCGGGCGGCTCGCCCTTGCGCGCGGCAACGCGGGCCTAGCCCTGCGCCTGTTCTTCGCCGCTCGTGGGTTCCGGCTTCGGAACGTCCTGATGCAGGTCGGGCCGGCCATCGCCGAGGCCGTCGAGGCCTTCTCGCAAGCCGCCGGCTCCCTCAACCCCCAGGAGCGCGATGCGGCCGAGCGCGAGAGCCGCCTCGCGGAGTCCTCGCCCGAACTGCTGGCCGCCGCCCGGGCCTCGCTCGAAGTCGGAGTCGGCGCTTCGGCCGCCTGGTATGATGGCGGTCGGAGCCTTAGGCCGAACCCCACCGATCAGGAGCAAGAAATTGGCTGAACACAAAGTCGACGCGGTCGTCATCGGAGCCGGACCGGGCGGATACCACGCCGCCATCCGTCTCGGACAACTCGGCAAGAGCGTCATCTGCATCGATCGCGACGAAGTCGGCGGCGTCTGCCTCAACTGGGGCTGCATCCCGACCAAGGCCTTGCTCCACGTCGGCGAAGTCGTGCGTCATATCGACCATGCCGCCGCCATCGGTCTGAAGGTCCCGAAGGCCGAAGTCGACCGTGAAGGCGTCGCCAAGTTCAAGACCGACGTCGTGAACTCCAACGTCGGTGGCGTCAAGACGCTCTTCAAAGCCAACGGCGTCCAGTTCTTGTACGGCGAAGCGTCCTTCAAGAGCCCGACCGAGATCGTCGTCAAGAAGAAAGAGGGCGGCGAAGATACGGTCGTCGCGCAGACGGTCGTGATCGCGACCGGCTCGGCCCCGATCGACGTGAAGGCCTGGCCGCGCGACGGCGAGAGCATCATCAACTCCGACGACG
>JBEPVY010000079.1:0-9715 GCA_041690835.1 Vulcanimicrobiota bacterium
GCCTTGCCGCTTACCGAACTACGAGGATGTGGTACCCACTATCTTACTCGATAGCGGTCGTGTTGTTCCAAAGACTTCAACACAAAGGACGCCCCCGCGGTTGCAGGGGGCCCCTTTATGGCCGAACGTGGGTAGATCGCGAGGGGCGTAGGCGGCGAGCGCACGCAGATGGCGAGGGAGCCACGCCCTTTGTCATGCCGAGCGTCGGGAGCGCAGCGACCAGAGTCGAGGGACCACCACAATGCAATCGCCTCGAGTCGGCCCTCGACTACGGCGCTTCGCGCCTACGCTCGGCACGACAACGGGTGGCGGCAGCTCCCGACGGGCAGCCGCCCCACCGTGGGCTACTGCTGCCCGTCTTGGCCGTTCTGGCCGTCTTGGGGCTGCTGTTGCTGTTGCTGTTGGTTCTGGGGCTGGCCGGCCGGGAGTTCGCCGAGTTTGATCGTGACCAGGTGCTTGGCGCCTTGCGACCAGACCTGGAGCCGGATCGTGTCCCCGATCTTCTTGGACTTGATGTAGTCCTCGAGAGCCTTGGGGTCGGCGAAGGCCTTGCCGTCGGCCGAGAGGATCACGTCGCCGCCCTGCATGCCCGCCTGGTCGGCCGGCGAGCCGCCGAGGACGTAGCCGACCCCGACGCCGCCCTGACCGTTGTAGCCGGTCTGGTTGCGGAATCCGCTGTTGATCGCGCCCAGGCCGACGCCGACGTAGGCGGTGTTGGTGCCCTGGTGGATGCCCGGATTGGCGAGCAGTCCGATCGCGATCTTCTTGACCGTGTTCGACGGAATCGCGAAGCCGATACCTTGTGCCTGCGCGTTGACCAACTGGTTGATGCCGATCACGCGGCCATCCATATCGATCAGCGGCCCGCCCGAGTTGCCCGGGTTGATCGGGGCCGAGGTCTGAAGCAGGTTCTTGAAGTCGAAGACCTGGCCACTCTCGGTCTGGGCCTGCTCTTCGCGATTGAATGCGGAGACCACGCCGACGCTGACCGATTGCTGGAGTTCGTAGGGCTCGCCGATCGCGATCGCCCACTGGCCCTGCTGGAGCCGGTCGGAGTCGGCCAAGTCGAGCGCGGGCGGGAGCTTGGCGTAATTGTCGACGCGAACCACGGCGACGTCCGCGCCGAGCGAAGCGGCTACGACGTGGCCCGGTACCTTGTCGCCGTTCGAGAAGACCACGGTGATCTTCTGGATGGTGCCGCCCTGCGGCGCCGTGACGACGTGGGCGTTGGTGACGATGTCGCCCTTCGTATCGAACACGAAGCCCGAGCCGGAGGAGCGACCGCGCCGTTCGACGCCCTGGCGACCGTACATCATGGCCGACATCGGGTCGAGCTGGACGTACTGCGAACCGTTGACCTGGATCGCCACGACCGAGGCCTTCGTGCGCTTGACGGCGGTCACGATACGGTCTTGATCGGAGACCCCGGTCAATGCTTCGGCGTTGACGGCGGGCGGGGTGTTGTTCGGGCCGGCCACCCCGGCGAAGTGGGTGCTCGCGTAGAGCATCATCAGAAACGAGCCGACGATCGCGCCTACAAGTGCGACGATCACGGTCGGTAAAACGCGATTTTTCAGCATACTCTCAGTTTACGTTCGGCGACGAGTGAGTTTCAGATAGTGTTACCCTAGTAATGCAGAAAAGTAGCAAGAAATCATGAAGTTGGCCTGTGAAGCTCGTGTTCGCGGCGCGTCAGGGAGTCGACCAGCGCGAACTGCGTGCGCGCGCGGTCGAGATTCTGCTCCGGACGGTGGATCCGGAAGTACGTATCGCCGAGGATGTGATCGGCCAGGAACCGCATACCACATTCGAACGTGATCACGCGACCGGCGGTCACCAGATGCTCGCGTTCCTGAGGTCCGAGCAGCCCGCCCGCGCCCTCCACGAATCCCCGCGCGACCGCTTCATACATGGCGGAATCGACTTCGACCAGCGCGAGATCCCGTTCGTCTTCGGCGACCGGCATGGTCGCGGTCCGCACCATGTCGCCGAAGTCGTAGAGCGCCAGTCCGGGCATCACGGTGTCCAGGTCGATCACACACAGCCCTTCGCCGGTCAGGTCGTCGATCATCACGTTGTTGACCTTGGTATCGTTGTGCGTGACGCATTCGCGCGCGCTCCCGCCTGCGCGTAGGTCCTCGAGCGCGCTTGCGAGCGACGCGTTCCGTTCGCAGAACGCGATCTCGTCTTTCACGTCGATCGCACGTCCGAGCGGATCGCGCTCGACCGCCGCGATGAAGTCGGCGTAGCGTTTGGGTGTGTCGTGAAACGCGGGGATGGTCTCGTGCAGGCGGTCGCCGCCGAGGTCGGCGAGCATCTCGATGAAGCATCCGAATGTCTTGGCGGCGCGATAGGCGCGCTGCGGATCGTCGAACGTGTCGTAGGTACGGGCGCCGTCGATAAACCTATAGGCGCGCCACCAACTACCGTCCTCGGCGCGCAGCGCGTCGTAACCGCTATCCGTCCGTGCGATCGGCGGGACCAGGGTGAGTACGCGACGGTGGGAGTCGTCCGGATCGCCCTCGAGCTTGCCGCGGACGTGATCGGTGACGCGCGCGATGTTCTGCATCATGGCCGGGACGTCGGTGAAGACCTTATCGTTGATCTGCTGGTAGACGTAGCGCAGTCCGCCGTTTCCGTTGCGGTAGTGGGCGAGATAGGTGCGGTTGATGTGGCCGGAACCGAAAGGCTCGGCATGCGCGAACTCGCCATCGATCCGGAAATGGGGCGCCACCGAGGCCTCGAGGAACTCAACGCTCATCGCTTCGCCTCTTCGGCGAAGCTCAGGCGATCTTCTGCCCTGATGGTTCGTCCGAAACCACGAGGCCGTCGCGCAGGCGGATGACGCGGGCGGCGTTGCTCGCGATCTCCTCGTCGTGGGTGACCATGATGATGGTCCGCCCCTCGGTGTGCAGCCTGGAGAAGAGTCCGAGGACGTCTGCGCTGGTCGCCGTATCGAGATTGCCGGTCGGTTCGTCCGCCAGTAGGACGGTCGGATCGTTGATCAGCGCGCGCGCGATCGCGACGCGCTGCTGCTGACCGCCCGAGAGTTCGTTCGGCTTGTGATGGGTCCGGTCGCCCAGGCCGACGGTCGTCAGCGCGGCGATGGCGCGCTCGTTGCGCAGCCGCGCGGGAATGCCGGCGTAGAAGAGCGGTAGCGAGACGTTCTTGATCGCATCCGTCCGAGCGAGCAGGTTGAAGCCTTGGAAGATGAAGCCGAGCTTTTTCAGGCGGATCTCGGCGAGCTCGTTATCGTCGAGCTTCGAGACGTCGATGCCGTCAAGGAGATAGCTTCCGGTCGACGGACGGTCGAGGCAGCCGATCACGTTCATCATCGTCGATTTCCCGGAGCCGGAAGGCCCCATGATCGCGACGTATTCGCCGCGCTCGATCGAGAACGAGACGCCGCGCAGTGCGTGGACTTCGACCTCGCCCATCGTGTAGGTACGCGTGACGTCGCGGATGACGATGGCGGGATTACTCATACCGAAGCGCCTCGATGGGATCCAGGCCTGCGGCCCGGTAAGCGGGATAGGTTCCGAACGCGATCGTGACGATCGTCGCGAAGATGACGGCCAGGACGACCGAGTTGCCCCACGGGATCGGGACGATCACCCCGGTGATCTTGATGATGAAGGACGTATTGATCCACCAGCCGATCGCAAGGCCGAAGATCGAGCCGAGCAGGCAACCCGTAAACGTAAGCGTGGCGGCTTCCAGGAAGAACTGCAGCATGATCTGGCCGCGGCGGCCGCCGATCGCCTTGCGAACCCCGATCTCGCGCGTGCGCTCGACAATCGAGACAAGCAGGACGTTCATGATGCCGATCCCCGCGACGACCAGCGAGATGGAGCCGATGATGCCGACGATCAGCGTGAGGACGCCGAACACCGTATCGAAGAACTTCGCGATGACGGTCGAGTCGAAGGTCTGGTATTTGAATTTCCCGTTGTGCCAGGCACTCAGTTGGTCCTTGACCTGATCTTCGATGCCGGGCATCGCGCCGACGTCGTTCACGAGCACCTGTAGCGCGAACACGTCGCCGCGCTGATTGTAGGCCTCCTCGAACGTCTTCTCGGGAACGGCGACGTCCGGTGCGAAGTTGAAGTTGATCGCCCCGGTGGGAGATGACGCGAGCACGCCGACCACCTGGCAGCGCAGATTGCCCGCGCGCAGTTGGCGGCCGACGATGGAGGCTCCGTCGGGGCTGAGCTTCTTGAAGGCGTTGTCGGTCAGGACGCACACGCGCGCGCCGCTCGCCTCTTCGCCCGCGCTGAACAGGCGACCGTCGGCAACGGGTTGTGCGAAGAAGCGCGGATCGGAACCGGAAGGCGCCACGTTGAGCTGGGCCTTGTTGTGTCCGAGATACGAGATCGCCTCGTTCTGCGTGTAGGCGATCGCGCTGACGACGCCGGGTATCTGCTCCAATTGCGGGATTTGCGAGCGCTTGATGCTGGACTTCATGTCGAAGCCGTTCTGCGTGTTCGGCTGCACCAGGAAGGTGTAGTTGCTGAAGCCCTGCAGGACGCCCGCCATCGCACCCGAGGTCGCCGCACCGAGCACCTGGATCGCGATGACGGCGCCGACTCCGACCACCAGGCCGACGAGCGCGAGCAGCGTTCGAAGGCGGTTGGCCGCAAGCGAAGCGAACGCTTCGAGAAGGTAGGCCATCACGAGCGGAGCGCCTCCACCGGATCGAGCCTGCTCGCGCGCAGGGCCGGATAGACGCCGAAGACGACTCCCACGATCAATGAGAAGACGAAGCCGGCGATCGTGACCGAGAGGTACGGGATCGCGGGTGGACCGGTGAATCGGCTCATGGCGCCCGCGACCGGCACGATCACGGCGAAGCTCAGCATGAGCCCGATGAAGCCGCCGATCAGCGAGAGTAGCGTCGCCTCGATCAGGAACTGTAGGACGATGTCGCCGCTCTTCGCGCCGATCGACTTGCGGATACCGATCTCCCGGGTGCGTTCGCTGACGGAGACCAGCATGATGTTCATGATGCCGATACCCGCGACGAAGAGCGAGATCGCGCCGATCGCGGTCAGGCAGATGGCGATGATGTCGATCACCTTTTCGGTCTGAGCGATCTGGTCTTTGGTGCTCTGGACGGTGTACTTCGCGGCCGCGCCGTGGCTGTGCGCGAGGACCGTCAAGACCTCGGCGCGAGCCGTCTCTTCGTCCTGCGGCGTCAGCGCCCAGACCATGATCCCGTCGATCGGACCGGGCGTCATTTCGTGGTACGTCGTGTACGGCACGACGAAGTAGTACGTCCCGCCGAAGTAATTCTGCCCGGTTCCTTGATTGTCATCGACGACGCCGACGACTTGCAGGCGGGTCCCGTTCACGTTGAGCAACTGGCCGATCGCGGCGTCGTCGCTCTTCCAGAACTGGACCGCCAAGTCGTGCGAGATCATGCAGACCCGCGCGGCTCCGCCGACGTCGGTGCCGGTGATGATCCGGCCTGCGACGGCTTTGAGGTCCGGGTCGTCGCCGTACCACGAGTACGGGAACCCGTTGACCTTGATGCTGCCGTTCTTGAGGTGCGCGACCCGAGAGTGGATACCGGAGAACGGCTGATAGAAGGGTACGACCTTGCGGATCGCGCCGCCACTGCCCGCCACCATCTGAGCGTCGCGGAACTGCAATTGCGCGATGCTCGGATCGGCCTGCTGCGGATCCGGTTTGACGGTGAGCGAGGGGAAGTTCGTATTGTTGACGCTGGCCGCGATGCCCGCTGCCGCTCCGCTGGAGAGGCCGTAGACGGAGTTCACCGCGGCCACGCCGATGAGCATGCCGAACATCGTGAGGATCGAGCGCGCCTTGTTGCGCAAGAGCGCGTCGAACGCCTCGCGCACGTACTCGAAGAGTCGCGTCATCCGTTCTCCCGGACTAGACCGAAGGTCCGGCCGACGGCGAAGGCGCGGGCTTGACCGCGAGCCCGTCGGTGACGGCTTCGTTCTTCTCGGCGACGATCACGTCGCCGGGGTGGAGCCCGGTCTTCACGATCGTCTGCGTATCGTTGGCCTGCCCGAGCGCGATCGGGCGCTTGGAGGTGTGGCCGCCGGCGACGATCCAGACGAACGAGCCCTTCTTGTCTTTTTGGATCGCGATGGTGGGGACCGTCACGACATTTGCGACGTGGGCCGTATAGATATCGAGGTCCGCGCTCATCCCGTCCTTCAGAAACGACGGCGACGACTCGAGGGCGATCGTCGTCAGGACCTGTTTGGCGGTGCTCGATGCGTCGGTCGACTTGACCGCGACCGGTGCGATGTTCGCGACGTGACCGGCGATGTTGTGCCCGGGGAAGTCTTCGCCGGTCACGACGACCTTCTGGCCGACACGCACGTTGATGATGTCCTGTTCGTCGACCTGCGCTTTGACGATGAAACCGCTGCCGCTCGCGATCGTGAAGATCGCCTGGCCGGCGCTGATCGGATCGCCGGTCTGGACGGTCCGCAACGCGTCCGACGGCTGACTCGCGACCGTCTGGATGATGCCGGAGAACGGTGCGACGATGCGGGTGAAGCCGAGCTGTTCTTGGCTCTGCGCGTTCATGATCTCGGCCTTGGTCGCTGCGGTCTGCGCGTACTGGACGCTGTTCTGCCCGTACCCGGAGACGGCGCCGAGCTGCAACTGACGGATGGCCTGGTCGTATTGGACCTTGGCTTGATCCATCTTCGCGCGGTCGATGTCGAGCTGGTTGCGCGCGATCGCCTTGTTCTGATAGAGGTTGTTGTCGGCGGTATAGATCCGGAGAGCTTCGTCGTAGTTGCTCTTCGCCGTCGCGGCGGCGGCCTGGTACTGGACCTTCGCGTTCTGCTCGTTGACCTGCGCGGTCGAGACGTTCGCGACGGCCGATTGGTAGTCGACCGACGAACCGGCCGCGGTCGAGTTCAAGGTCGGATTGTTTACGGTCGCGAGCAGTTGGCCGGCCGAGACGGCGTCGCCCGCCTTCACATATATGCGCCCGAGGTTACCGGCGACCAGCGCCGGGATGGTCTGGACGCCGGGGTGTTGGATCACGCCGCTCTCCGGCAGCTTCGTGTCGAACGTCGAGAGGGCGATCTTCTGCGTCTTGACTTCGAGCGCGCCGCTCTTTCCGCGACTGCTCAGAACGGCGATCGCGATGACGACGACGATCGCTCCCAAGATGATGAGAAGAGTTCGGTTACGCTTTTGCATTGGACTCCTACTTCAGGTCGGCGACGGCGGTATTGGCGTCGTAGGTGCCCAGCGCTATGCGCAGCTTCACGACGGCGGTAACGTAGGCGACGCGGGCGGCGATCAGGTCGGATTGCGCTTTGACCGATGTCTGCTCGGCTTGAACCACGTCGGAGAGGGCGATGATCCCGTTCTGGTATTGGATCTGGGCGATTCGTGCGGCCTCACGGCCGAGGGTCGATTCGTCGGTGGCGAACTGCAGTTGCCCCTGCGCGGTCTGGGCTGCGCGATAGGCTTGGCGCACGTCGAGTTCGGCCTGGCCGGATGTCGAGGTCAGCGCCGCTTCGGCGGCCACGATAGCGGCATCGTCGCTGGTGCGTTCGGTATGGCGCGCGCCGTAGTCGACGAGCGGCAGGGTGAACGTGGTGACGGCCTGGAGCTGCCAGTAGCCTGGCGTTCCGCGCGGCACGATGGGCGTGGTCGGCGAGTACTGATTGCCGAACGATGCGCCGAGATTGATGGTCGGGAAGAGCTCTCGGGTGTAGGCCTTGCGGACCAGTTGCGCGTTGCGCAACCCGAGCCGCGCCGATACGACATCGGGCCGCGAGTTCTTCGAGATCTCGACCAGCGTTTCCACGCTACCTTTGGGTAGCGCCGGCTGCGCGATCGCGGTCGGGATCGCAAACGTGGTGTCCAGCGATGCGCCGATCGACTGCGCCAGCGATTCGCGCGCGTTCTGCGTGTCGGCTTGAGCGGCGAGCAGAGACGACTGGCTCTGCTTTTCGTTCACCTGAGCGCGGAGGACGTCGACGCCCGCGGCCACGCCGGCGCGTTCCTTGGCCTGCGCGTCGAGGACGAGCTGGTGTTGATACTGCGCGTCGGCGGCGTCGACCTCGACGATGGCGTCCTTTTGAGCGATACCGTAGAACGCAGTCGTGACCGAGTCGGCGATCTGCTCTTTGACGCGGCTCAGATTGGCGCGCGCAGCATCGTCCTGAGCCTGCGACTCGGCGACTTGGATGAAGCCGAGGCCTCCGGCATTGAGATTGTATTGCGTGCCGATCGACGCGGTGTTCTGGCTGGTGACGCTCTGTTGTGAGACGCCGATGACGGCATAACCGCCGCCGTAGTTGCTGCTCTTCTGCAAGAAGCTCTGCAACTGCGCGTTCGCGGTCGGATACGACTGCATCTTCTGACGCGCGAGCGCGTTGTCGGCCTGCGTCAGTGCGGCGGCGCTCTGAGCGACGCCGGTGCTGTGTGCGAGCGCGAATGCGACCGCGTCGCCGAGCGTCATGCTCGCCGCGCTCGCAACCGCCGGCGCTCCGACGGCTACTGCGATGACGAAGGTCGCCGCGATGTGACCGAGTTTCAAGCCTTACTCCGTTACGTGAAGAGAGCGAACGCGCCGAGGGTGGAGGCCGTCAGCACGAGGATGAGGATCGCGAACGTCCAAGCGATGCCGCTCTTCACGCCGCCCATGACCGTCAAGCTCGTCGCGTTGAGGTACGCACCCCAAATCGAGAAGATCGTGATGGCCGAGAGAAAGCCGAGGCCCCAACCGTGCTGCACGGGGATGATCCAAGCGAGGCTGGGCATCGCCTTGAAGATGTCGGCATAGCCGTTGAATCCGTCGGGACCGCGTACCGCCCCGATGATCCCGGCGACGAGTTGCGCGAAAGCGAAGCTCGGGATCAGGATGTTTACCGAGGAGCTGAAATAGTTCTTGAACCCTGCCGTGCCCTTGCCGATGGCGTTGCCGATCAGGAGGAGGAGCGCGTTCAGCACGCACGCGACGAGCGATATAACGACTGCGTTGAAGAGCAGTCCAGCGTACGTCTTGACGGCCGACGGGTGGAGGGCGCCGTCGAGCATCTGTTGTTTCTGCGCATCGCTCATATTCGCGGCGAACTTCGTCGTGATGAAATGCTGCATAAAGCCCAGGGCTGCGTGCTGGGTCGCCGGGATGAACAGGATCCCACCGATGAGGATCAGTACGACCGCGATGAGGAATGCCCAGCCCCAGGTCGGAGCGACTTTGAGCGACTCAAAGGCCTCCTTGGGCGAAGCGATGGTATTGAGCACCGTCTGAAGGCCACTGGCCTTGGGCGCGATCTGCGGGGAGTCGGTCACGGGGCCTCCACTTTTTTTTACCCTTGGTGAGCAAGCCTACGGCCCCACCTTACGTGAAGGTCAAGCCCGGCCCGCTCGCTTTTCCTCACCTATCGTGGAGAGCCTGGCTTTGTTTCGCACAGTGCCATATCTGTGACGTCTTGCCGAATAGGGCTCGTTCCAAGGCCTCCCGGACGCAGGTCAGCCGGGCCGCCCGGAGCTCAAGCAAGCGCATTTCGAGGATTGCCCGGGCGCGTTTGAGGGCTCGCGGCGAGTAGAGGCTGGTGCTCGCCGGGGTCCCTCGACTACGCGCCTGCGGCGCTACGCTCGGGATGACAAGGGGAAGATGCTGATATTTGTCCTTGGCGGCGGCCGGGCTCCCGAGTAGGATGTAGACCAAGGTCGCAGCCGCGACCGTGCGGTAAGGGGCGTTCAT
>JBEPVY010000080.1:0-9705 GCA_041690835.1 Vulcanimicrobiota bacterium
CGGCCGACGGGGAGAATGGTTCGGCTTGCCACGTCCAGGTCGATGTCTTCGACGGTCCGCTCGATCTCTTGCTGAGCCTGATCAAGGAACAGCAGTTGGACATCGCGACCGTGCCGTTGGCGATCGTCTGCGAACAGTACCTCGAGTACGTCCGCATGATGGAATCGCTCGACGTCGAGGTCGCCGCCGAATATCTGGTCATCGCCGCGACCTTGGTCTTCCTCAAATCGAAGGCGTTGCTGCCGCCGATCCCGGCCGAGTTCTTGGACGACGACTCCGACACGCCGGAAGAAGTCGAAGAACGCCTGCGTCGCCGCCTGATCGCGTACTCGAAGTATCGCGAACTCGGCGAAGAACTGCGCGAACGCCAATCCGAGGCGAGCGGGTACTTCTATCGCGATCTCGGCGATCCGACCAGCGACGTGATCCAGCGCTACCGCGTCGATCCGTCGCGCCTGGGCCGGGCCTTCATCGCGATGCTCCAGCAGGCGCGCCCGGAGAAGCGTTCGATCGCGCGCGAGCGGGTCTCGCTGCTGGCCTCGATGGACTATATCGCCAAGCGCGTCGCCGAGCGCGGCGAGGTGCTCTTCTCCGAACTCTGTAAAGAGCTCGGCATGCATCGCGAGACGATCGTGATCACGTTCCTGGCGATCCTCGAACTGATCCGCCGCCATCGCATCTCGTACGAACAGCCCGAACTCTTCGACGATATCCGACTCTTCCAATATACGAAAGACCCGCAGGAAGCATGACCGTAGAGATCACCGAGACCGAAGAACTCGAAGAGACCGTCGAAGCGATCGCGCGCCCGATCGAGGCGCTGCTCTTCGTCGCATCCGAGCCCCTGACGATCAAGCAGATCGCCAAGCTCACCCGCGCGACCGAAGTCGCGGTCGCCTCCGCGCTCGCGCGGATCACCGAGACCTACTCCGACCGCGGCATCACCGTGCGCGAAGTCGGCGGTGGCTATCGCTTTGCGACCACCGCGCTCGCGCGCGAAGCGGTCGAGGCCTATCTGTTGCCGCCCAAGACGACCCTCTCGACGCCCGCACTCGAAGCGCTCGCGATCGTCGCGCACATGCAGCCGGTCACCAAGGGCGAGATCGAATCGATCCGCGGCGTCAACTCGGACAGCGTCGTGAGTACGCTGCTCGACCGTCAGCTGATCGCCGAAGCCGGCCGCAAAGACGTCGTCGGCCGTCCGATGACCTACAGGACGACCAGCACGTTCCTGGAGTCGTTCGGCCTGCGCTCGCTCGACGATCTGCCGCAGTTGGAGCTGGAGCCGGGCCAACCGCTCGAACTCGACCTGCTGAGCGCGACGATTCCGCCGCTGCTCCCCGAGCAGATCGAATCAGTCGAAGAGGCGGCCGAAGAAGAGCGCGTCGAGGAAGAGCCGCAAGCGGTCGCCGAGGAGGCGTAATGCGCTTCGGGCTACACGTCGGCGTTTCGGGCGGCTATCCGGCGGCGGTCGAGTACGCGAAATCGCAGGGCTGCACCGCGATGCAGATATTCTCGAGCAACCCGCGTTCGTACCGCACCGGTCCGATCGACCGGGCCGCGCTCGAACGCTTCGCCGAACTGCGCGCCGGGGCCGATCTCGACCCTTGCGTGATCCACACCCCGTACCTGATCAATCTCGCGAGCGACGATCCGAAGATCTACGACGGCTCGATGCGCCTGCTCGAACACGATCTCGAAGCGGCGGCGGCCGGAAAGATCCGCTACGTCAACACCCACCTCGGCTCGTACGGCAAGCGCGACCGCAACGAGGGCTTCGTGGTGATCTGCCGCGCGCTCTCGGCCGTACTCGAGACGATCCAACCCGGCGTGGTGCTGGTGATGGAGAACTCGGCCGGTGCCGGCAATCTGGCGGGCGGCACGATCGAAGAGCTCGGACGCTTCCTCGCGACCGTCGACCATCCACAACTCGGCGTCTGTCTCGACACCGCGCACGCCTGGGCGGCCGGCTATAAGATCGACGATGCCGCCGGCGTCGATGCGTTCGTGAACGATGCCGAAGAGCACCTGGGGCTCGACAACCTGCACATCTTCCATTTCAACGATACCGAGGTGCCGCTCGGCGCCGCGCGCGATCGGCACTTCCACATCGGCGACGGTCTGATCGGTTTCGACGGCTTCCGCGCGCTCGCGGCGCGCCCCGAACTCGCCTCGAAGACGGCGATCTTGGAGACGCCCGGCAAGAACGAGGACGACGAGCGCAACATGCAGACCATCCGCGCGATCTTCAAGGGAGCGGCAGCAGCCGCCGTATAGCGCGATGTTCGTCGCGCACTTCGACGTCGACGCGTTCTACGCAAGCGTCGAGATCCGCGACGATCCGTCCCTGGCCGGCAAACCGGTCGCCGTCGCCGGCAGTAGCCGCCGTGCGGTCGTGCTCACGGCCTCGTACGAAGCCCGACCGTTCGGGGTAAAGTCGGCGGTGCCGTTGTATCGTGCGCTCGAAGCCTGCCCGCACCTGATCGTCGTGCCGCCGAACATGGCTAAGTACAAGGCCGTCTCGCGCGAGATCTTCGCGATCTTCGGCGCCGGCGGACACCCGGTCGAAGGGCTCTCGATGGACGAAGCCTTCATCGCCGTCGGTGACGTCTCGCTCGAAGAAGCAACGGCGTTTGCGCGCGACATCCGTGCGAACGTCCTTGCGGCGGTGGGGCTGACGGTGAGCGGCGGCGTTGCGAGCGGAAAAATGATCGCCAAGATCGCTTCGGATTTCTGCAAGCCGAACGGCCTGCTTGCGATCGCGCCGGGTGAGGAGCGTTCGTTTCTCGAGCCGCTCCCAGTCGGACGCCTGTGGGGCGTCGGTCCGAAAACGCAGGATCGGCTGACATCGTATGGTATCGCGACCATCGGCGACGTCTCACGCCTCGACGATGCAAGCCTGCGTACGTTCTTCGGATCGAGTGCCGAGCGGGTCCGCGATCTCGCCTGCGGAGTGGATCACCGCATCGTCGATACCTCGCGCGAGACGCGTTCGATCTCGACCGAAGAGACGTTCGAATACGACGTCACCGACGAGGCCGAACTGATCGAGACCCTCAAGATCCAGGCCGTCGAACTCGCCGAGAGTCTCGGCCGTCAGGGATTGAGCGCCGGAACGGTCGGCATCAAGATCCGTCGAGCCGATCGAACCAATCTCGTGAGACAGGTCGCGCTCGCCGAGCCCACCCGTGACGCGCGCCGCATCTATCGCGCCGCGCTCCACTGCCTAAAGCGTGCCGAGATCCACGGGACACCCGTCCGTCTCCTCGGCACGCGCCTGGCAAACATCACCGAAGGCGAACCCGCCCAGATCAGTCTATTCGCGCGGTCTAAGCCGGAGTAAGAACGGCTTCCTTCGGATTCGGTCCCCATTGGTTCGTCCCCGGAACGCTATCCGCACATTCGAAGACGAGCAGGATGATAACGCCGACGGCGGGGACGAGCGCGATGAAATACCACCAGCCGCTGCGTCCCGTGTCGTGAAGGCGTCGAACCGTTACGGCGAGCGTGGGGACGAAAACGGCCAGGGCGTAGATAGAAGCAAGAGCCAGGAAGACCACGCCCACGCTCCCGTGGATCGCGCTGGCCAGCACTTCGAGCACGATCAGGATGATGATATTGACGAGCGTGAAGTACCAGAACTCCGAACGGCGCGCTCGGCCGCCGAACTCCGCGTACTTGCTCAGCACGGACTTGTACCAGTCGAACATAAAAAAAACTCCCTCGAAAGACCCGAGTAGTGTTTGGCAACAGTACCCTACCGAGCGAGCGATTTCCCGCTAGATGTGATCGCTCGCCCAGACGCCGTCGGCCGGGTCGGCGGCGCGCGCTACCTCGAGCCAGGCTGCACCGAGTTTGGTGAGCGGTGCGGCCATGAGAATCGCGTCTTTGCGACGGCGGACGGCTCCTCGCGGGAGCAACGCTCGCGCTCGATCCGGCGGAAGCCAGCCGACGATACGGCGCAGATCACCGGCGGCGGCGCGGAGCAATGGTGCGACGACGTCCTCGTCCCGCTCGTTCCAGCCGAACTCGTCGACGATATAGGCGTCGTGCTCCGGCGCTCGGACGCCGAGAATGTAGCCGGCGAGCGTCCGGCCGCGGCGGATCACCAGGTTCGTCTCGCTGCCCATGGTGTGCTCGGAGCCGTGCTTGATGCGTAGGCGGATCCAATTCCAGACGGCAGCGGTCCGCTCGAAAGCCCACTCGCGGTCGGCGTCGCGCGTTGCAAAGGCGCGTTGCACGGCCGGCCAGTCGCGCGTTTCGAGTCGCTCGACGATGACGCGTGTGGTCGGGAGCGGATCTGCGCGGAGCGAGATGGCGCGCGAAGGAAGCTCCGTGAAGCCGATCTCGGCGTAGAATTGCGGGCGGATATCGGAGAAGAGATACGCGACATCGTCGCCGGCGGCGCGGCGTTCGTCGAGCATGCTCGCCAGCATCGCGCTTGCGTAGCCGCGTCCGCGGAACTCTTCGGGCGTGAAGACCGCGCCGATGCCGACGGCGTGCAACGCCTGGTTCCCGAAGCGGATCGTCCGAAGATAGCGTTTGAACGACGCGACTCGCGTGCCGCCGTCCTCGAGGCCGAACGTCGCGAACGACGTGCGACCGTAGACCGAACGCGCGATCTCGGTGGTCTGGCGCGCGTAGGTCTCGAAGTCGCGTCGTCCCGCCCAGAGCTTGGCGGAGAGCGGAAGCACCTCGCGTGCGTAACGGTCGGCGGGGATCTGTACGAGTCTTGGCGTCATCGCGGGGTCAGATCCTCACTGCCGAGGCTACGCGCGGCGCGAAGCTCTTGCAGGAATTCCGGCGCGGTCAGCCCGCGAGTCGGGCGATCCCAGGCGGTCACGAGTGCGCTCTTGCGCGCGCGGGAGAGCGCGTAGTCGAATGCGCGGCGTTCCTCTTCGTTGTAGCGCTCGCGCGCCTTGGTGCGATAGACGTAGTACGAGAACTTGGCGGTGCGCGCGGCCGTACCGTCGCCGACGTTGTCCTTCGCGATCGTACCGAGGTTCGGGCTATAGACGAACGAGTCGGGCACGTACCAGCGTGGGAATGCGCCCGGTTTGGCGTTCGGGATGACGACGTGATCGTACTCCGACCCGCGAGCGGCTTCGATCGAGATCAAGCGGACGAAGCCGGTCTCGGCGCTCTCTTCGCAACTCTCGAACTCGCTCTTGGCCCGGACCTCGGCATCGACGAGAAAGTCGCCGAGCGTGGCGTTCGTGTTGGCTTCGGCGAAGCGCTCGATCCGGACCAGCAGCCGGTGCAAGATCGCGGCCTGCGCGCGCGTCACTGCAGAGCCGGGCGCTCCGCGGTGCGCGAGGCCCTCGCTCCAGACCCGACGCGCAAGATCGACGAGCGCGACGCGCGACGATGCCTCGACCCATCCCTCGCGCAGCCCGCGGAAACGTTCGATGCGATCGCGCGCAAGGCTTGAGAGCGAAGCGTCCGCTTCGCCACGCGTGACGTTCCAGCCCAAGCGCAGGTCGCGCCTTGGATCCCAGCGCTTGGCCCGGGTCGCGGTCGACGCGTCGTCCTCTTCGAAGAGGAGGGTCTGCGCGTCGGGCGGCTCGCCGCACAGGGTTGCCAGGGTCGCGTCCGAGAGCGCCATCGCAGGTCCGGCCAACGTTCGTAACATGTAGTCGTGGCGGAACGGGTCGTAGACGTTCCAGAGCAGGGCCATCGCGTCGAGTGCGCGCGGGTCTTCGAACACGTTGGCGTCGCCGACCGCGATCGCGGGCACGTCGCGTGCGAGCAAGGCCTCTTCGTAGATCCGAACGTGGCGAACGGAGCGGAAGACGACGGCGATCTCGTCGGGCGCGGTTCCGGCGCGCAAGAACGCGGCGACCTGGTCGGCGACGAACTCCGCCTCCGCGCGTTGGTCGCGGGCGCGGTAGAGACGCAAGTGGGTCGCGCCCGGGTCGGCGGTCTGGCGCGCGCGATGGCGGTCGGCACATTCGAGACGCTCGGCGGCGAGTGCGAAGACGCGGTCGGGTCGGGCGCCGCGGAACGTGCCGGTCGCGCCGTTCGGATCCCCCGCGAGCGTGACGCCTTCGAGCGCGTCGCCGCAGAGCGCCTGGAGGAGGCCGAGTTCGCCCAGGTTGAGTTCTTGCGCCTCGTCGACGAAGACGCTCGACCAGCGCGCACGCACGGCCTCGCGCAAGTCGGGTCGCGTGCCGATGGCCGCGATGGCTTCGACGATCGCGTCGCGCCCGGTCATCACGCGTTCGCGCTCTTGAAGGTCGACATACGAGCGATAGAGCTTGGCCAGGATCTTCGCAAGGTAGATCTCATGTTTGAATTGGCGCTGGAGTTCGGAGCCATCCACGGCCAGCGAATCGCGATGCGTTTCCTTCGTATACATCAGCAGGTCGCTATGCGCGAGGTTGGGCGTGTGCCCGTAGAACGACGTCGCACCGACCAGCGAACTCTGCAGAAATGCTTCGGGCGGGATGACGCTTTCGCGCAGCTTGCGCACCAGGCGGAAGGCCGATTCGAGGAACCGCGACGGCATGCGCAAGCCGGAGACCTCGATATCTACGGTCGCGTCCAGGATCTCGGGCCATTCGAGCGCGAGCAAGGGTGCGGCCGCGCGTTCGAAGAGCGCCTCGGCGGCGATCTCGTCGACGATCCGAGTCCCGGTCAGCTCGGCCGCCAGGGCGCCGAACGTGGTTCCGGCCGGTTCGGCGAGCCGGCGTCGCAGCGCATCGAGTGCGAACGGGGTCGGCGCCAGCAACAACGTCCGCTCGGCGCCGTCGCGTGCGACCGCCTCGCGATAGCGCGCGAGAAGGAGCGTGGTCTTGCCGGTTCCGGGGCCACCGACGATCGCGACGCTCATCGCGCGAACTTCTCTTCCGGCGTCGCCGGACGATCGTTGCAGGCGAGTTTGTATGCGCAATAGGTGCAGGCGCTCGGATCGGTCGTCGCCGGGAACGACTCGAGCGAGCCGTCGCTCAGGATCCGACAGAGTTCGCCCATCTTCACGCGCGCTCGCTCCAGGTCCGCGATGCCGATCGTGCCGATCGGCGCGCCGCTACGCCGCGTCTCTTCGCGCGCGACCGGGACGACCTCGAGTTCGATCGGGCGCACGTCGGCCGAAGCGTCCTTGAGCGGGATCAGCGAGAGGGTCGCGACCCGGTCGCCCTCGGCCTCGCGCGCCCAATAATAGAACGGTAGCTGGAAGTCGTGGAACGTGCGGACCTTCTCACGATATTCGGCCGCGCTCTCGGCGATCGCGCCCGTCTTGTAGTCGACGATCGCGACGTTGCCGGTCGCGTCGTCCCGGTCGAGTCGATCGATGAAACCTATGAAATCGTACCCGCCGACCTTCATAGCGGCGTGGAGCTCGCGCCCGATGATGGTGAACGGCGCGCGCTTCGCCTTCGCGACCAGCCAGGTGACGTAGCGCTGGACGGTCCGTTGCGCGCGCCGGACCTGGAGCTCGTACTCGACGGCGGAATCGAAGTCGCCGCGGTGCCCGGCGAAGGCGTTCGCTATATCCGAGCGTACCCGGTCGCGCATCTCGCGCTCGTGGGTGGGCTCCGGATGGATGAACGTCTCGTGAAAGTACTCGAGCGCCGTGTGAAAGGCGGTCCCATAGAACGAGGCCGACGATCCGCGATCCTCGACGGCATTACACGTATAGCGGTAGTACCACTTGCGCGCGCAGTCCGAGTACGCGTTCAGAGCCGATGCAGAGAAGTGCGGCTGGCGCGCGCGCAACGAGGCGCCCGGCTCGCGATCGACGGATGCGGTGAGCGCGATCGGCGCGCCGACCGGAGTCGCTTCCGGCGCGAGAGCGGTCATGTCGGCGAAGACGCTCGGATCGCTCTCGTAGGCGTCGAGCTTCTTGGCGAAGGCGAAAACCGTATCCCGATCGTCGGCGCCGAGCGCGAGCCGTTCGCGCGAGATCGCCTGGCGTAGGCCGCCGACGTGCGCCGCGACCACCGCCAGAGCGGCGGCGACGTCGTGCGGGACACCGGAAGCGGGCGAGCGCAGGAGGCGCAACGCGACGTGCTCGTCGATCATGAAGTGCCGATGCTTTCCAGGTCAGTACCAGGCGCCCTTGCGAGGACCGTCAAAAGCGCGAGAGGTGAGACGAATCGTGGTCGGCATCAGCGGTGCGAGCGGCAGCGCGTATGGATACGCGGCGCTTCAAGCGCTCCGCTCGGCCGAAGGCATCGAGACCCACCTGGTCCTGACGGACGCGGCGAAGCGGACCCTGGCCCTCGAGACGCCCTACGCGCCGGCGGACTTCGAGAAGCTCGCGGACGTCGTCTATCGCGAGGGGGACCTGGCCGCGTCGATCTCGAGCGGCTCGTTCGTGACCGAGGGCATGCTCGTAATTCCGTGTTCGGTCAAGAGTGCGAGCGCGATCGCCTACTCGCTCAACGACACCTTGCTGGTCCGCGCCGCGGACGTCTGCCTGAAGGAGCGCCGCCGGCTGGTGCTGGTCGTACGGGAGACGCCGTTGCACCTCGGGCATCTGCGCACGCTCACCCAACTCGCCGAGATCGGCGCGACGATCCTGCCGCCGATGCCGGCCATGTACGCCAAGCCGCAGAGCGTCGAAGATATCGTCAACCACACCGTCGGCAAAGCTCTCGATCAGTTCGGCATCCCGAACGATCTCTTCAAACGCTGGTCGACGCCGGAGTAGCGTTGAGACGCCTCACGCTTCTGGCGGCGGTGCTCCTTTTCGTGGGCGCCGGTTGTACGAATCAGGAGCGACCGACGATTCCCTCGCACGGTTGGTTTTATATCTATCGTGGCGAGCCGCGCGAGAGGGGCGAGGAGAAGATCGGGATGTTCGTGCGCACGGACATCTATCATGACGGAGCCTTCGTGCGTAGCGATCCGCGGTATCTCATCCCCTTACGGTCCGATGGCCGGCGGACCAGCATTGGGAATAAGTGGCTCAACCCGTGCATCGCGCCGTCCGATCGACTCTCGCCCTCGGGCAAGGAAGTTCTCACGGTTACGTGCGTCGGCGATTCCCGCACCTGGAGGCTCGGTGCTGCAAGCGGCCGAGTTATAACGCTCGGGCGTAACAGGATCGTGCGAGAAATCGCCTGGGTTACGGACGATCGTCTCGTCATGCTCGTCGCGGATGCTCGGCACTGCGCTCTCCCCGCGCATGCGACACTTTCGACCTATGTCGTGACGGTGGACACGCGTGGTCGCGAGGTCGCGCATGGCGACTGCGCCGACGAGGCGATTACCGGTCCAAACGGGACGATCGCAGAGAATCGTTCGTTTGATCAAAACGGGCGTGAGAAGTTGATGTTCCGTCGACTCGGGTCCGGGTCGTGGACGCCCGGGTGGGCGGCCACGTTCGACGCTTCCGGAAATCTCTATGTCTGGGACCTTTCGGGGCGCCAGCTGCTTCGCAGCGAGCAGGGTTCACTCGTCGCTCGCGACGTCTACAATGCCGACTGGGCGCGCTAACTTCTCAGGATAACACGAGGGCTTCCGCCAGGGCGATATCGCTGACGCGGTCGACGTTGACGGCGGTTTCGGCGTAGGGCGAGACGATCGCGCGGGCTTTCATGCCGAGAAGCGCGCTGGCGCGGCCTTCGGCATCCTCCATGCTCAGTTGGCGGATCGCGAATTTGAGGAGCACGTCCCAGCCGAAGATCGAGGCGAGTGCGAGCGGGTTCTTGCGTGCGGCGCCGAGCTTTTCGATGAAGCGTTCGAGTTCCGGTAGGGCGC
>JBEPVY010000081.1:0-9592 GCA_041690835.1 Vulcanimicrobiota bacterium
TCGTGCGCGTCGGTGCGGAAGTCCGCCCGGAAGACATCCTGGTCGGTAAGGTCACACCCAAGGGCGAGACCGAACTCACCGCCGAGGAGCGTCTCCTACGCGCGATCTTCGGCGAGAAGTCGCGCGAAGTGCGCGACACCTCGCTCAAAGTACCGCACGGCGAAAAGGGCAAGATCATCGACGTCAAGGTGTTCTCTCGCGAGAACGGCGACGAGCTCTCGCCCGGCGTGAATCACTTGGTCCGCGTCTACGTCGCCCAGAAGCGTAAGATCCTTCAGGGCGACAAGATGGCCGGACGTCACGGCAACAAGGGCGTCATCGCCAAGGTTCTGCCCGAAGAAGACATGCCGTACCTCGAAGATGGTTCGCCGGTCGACATCGTGCTCAACCCGCTCGGCGTGCCCTCGCGTATGAACCTCGGTCAGATCCTCGAGACCCACCTCGGCTACGCTGCGAAGATGCTCGGCATGGACGTCGCGACGCCGGTGTTCGACGGCGCGCATGCCGAAGATATCGAAGACTGGCTCCAGGACGCGGGCCTCGCGCCCGACGGCAAGACTTGGCTGCGCGACGGTCGCACCGGCGATCGCTTCGGCCGTCCGGTCACGGTCGGCATGATCTACATGCTCAAGCTCGCGCATCTCGTCGACGACAAGATCCACGCGCGCTCGACCGGCCCGTACTCGATGATCACGCAGCAGCCGCTCGGCGGTAAGGCGCAGTTCGGCGGCCAGCGCTTCGGCGAAATGGAAGTCTGGGCGCTCGAAGCCTACGGCGCGGCGTACACGCTGCAAGAACTCTTGACGGTCAAGTCCGACGACGTCGTCGGTCGCGTCAAGACGTACGAAGCGATCGTCAAGGGCGAGAACGTGATGGAACCGGGCGTTCCGGAATCGTTCAAGGTCCTGATCAAGGAACTGCAGTCGCTCGCACTCGACGTGAAGGTCCTGACGGATCGCCACGAAGAGGTCGAAGTCCGCGGTAGCATCGACGACGATCTCGGAGATCGCGAACGTCAGGAGATCGGTTTCCTGATGGGCGACGAGACCGGCCTCGTCTCTCAGACCGCCGTTGCGGCTCGCGAAGTGATCGCGGACGCGGCTGCGGCCGACCTGGTCGATGGCGAAGTGCCCGTCGTCGAGGAAGAGGAAGAGGAAGAGGAAGAGATCGACGATAGCAAACCGATCGACACCACGGTTCCGATCCCCGACGCACCGCCGGTCGCTCGCGGCGCCGGTGCCGAAGGCGAAGCCGACATCTTCAAGGTGGTCGAAGAGACCGCCGACGACGATCTCGACGGCGCGCAAGGCTACGAACTCGAAGAAGAAGAGGAAGAGGTCTACGAAGAGGACCGTCCGGCCTTCGAAGGCGACGACGACGACGCACCGAGCGGCGACCCGCAAGAGCGTCCGGATCGCGACTCGGAAGAGTTCTAGAAAAAGACAAGGCCCGGCAGAGATGCCGGGTCTTTCGTTGTGTTCCTATGTTCGTTTGCAATGCCCATTGCGGCAGGGGAAACCGCGACAGCCGAAAAGAACGTCTCCTGCAACTGGGGACAGGTTAGGGGTGAGCCATGCGACTTTCGGGTGCTTCTTTACTTCCGCGTATGCTTCTGGTTGGGTTCCTTATCTTCGCAGGTGCCTGTGCGCACGGGAACCACGGCTCTGCTCCGCTTATCCCGGCAGTGGATGAAACACGAAGTCAAGCAACTAAAACAACGTCTCCCGTTGCAAACAGATTTGCTACTGCGCGCGGCCGCGTCCTCAACGATGCAGATTACGAGTCGTATATCGACCCGCTGGTGACGGGAAACGATCGCGTTATTGCTCGCAGAATCCTACACTACATGCCACTCAATCTTCGTGGCGACTTTGTTTATATGGATAATAGCGGTCGCTTGATCAGTAATAACCCGGCGCAGCTTAACGGCATTGACGTCAAGACGTCAGTCGTTGCCTCGTCGCCAGCCCTCGTGCAAAGTCCACCTCAGGGGATGGGAGGCGCACGAGCGACGCTTAGCGGCGGTTGCACCGGAATGCCGCCGGATCCACCCGCTCAACCCAAGGGAGCCTATATTAGGGATGTATCCCGATGCGGATTTACCTCAGGACTAGCCTTCGTAAATATCCCTTGCGGCTATACGTCATTTGCGCCCGGGGACGCCGGAAACCTATATTTCGAGCTTGCTGGCTTTAGCGGGACCTCCAATCTCATGGAGGGAGGCCTCCAATACAATAGTGACTCAAGTCTTCAGCCATATGTGCGCTCGTTCGATGGTTATGACACGACTCTGATGACTAATTATCAGACGCACTATTCGTGCGGCATGGACCTCGGGATTTTAAGCGGGGCAACATGGGACGGCTCGATGACCTACACGCTCGTGGGTCAACTGCCGTTGTCGATTACGCCTGAGACGGGCTTTTACAACAACACTACGTTCACTATGAACAATGAGGCTTGGCTTTTCCACGCTTCGCCTAACGGCGTTTTCGGAGGGTGGACAGACAATGCTGGGTACCATACTCCGTGTGGGCAATGCACTATTAGTCGCATGTCGACCATCGCGCAAGGCAACGGTGTAACTCAGTATAGCTACGATGGCTCGTATTTTGGTGTCGATCGTGCGAACCACCGCGTCGCGATTCATTGGATGCAGGTCGCGTTCGGAGATATGGGGACAGACTGTGCTCAATATAACAACAACTGCACGTTCAATTACTCGCCGGTACCCAACGCGTATTCTCTCGGGCAAGAGCGGTTCCCGAACGCCAACGTTGTTGGCAATAGTCAACACAACAACATCACAGGGCCTTATGAGACGTACGATGGACTCGATCTGAGCCTCGACGGCGGGTTCACGTACGGGTTTGAATCGTTCATGGAGCCGTTGCCGCCACCGGCATGCGCGGTAGATGCCCTAGGCTATTGCACCATCGCGACTTTCGATACACGAAGTGATCCAACGACCAATAACGCTAGCAATTGGTGCCTCTACGACGTCTACGATTCGAGGTTGCATGATTACATCACGCATCATAAGGTCAACTATAGCCGTACCTATGCAACTTACGGATCGGCGACAACATTTTACGGCGCAGCGACACAGTCCAATGTGTATTCCGGCGCGACGTGCGGGACGCTAAATTCGACCTGGACCCCCTCTGAACCAAAGTTGAGTTATGGCGATGCGAATCTTCCATAGTCACTGGACCCGTTTGGCGCGGATAGTACTAGCGGTCGCTTGCGGGTCTTTTGCGGGATGCGCGGGGGAGATGAGCCACAGCGTGGCCAGCGCATCCCCCCAGGCCACGGATCAGCCCTGGCAGGCGGTACGTGTAGGCAAATTTGGGATTTCATGCAAGAGCTGGGAGGTACCCGACAAACTCGGGCCGCCTAGCTACCGCCTTGTAGACATTGCGAAAAACGGCGTTCCCGCGCTGTCTTTGGCCGCGCTGAATCTCGTAGGAAGGATCGAGCGATATTCGTCGTCACCGTATTTGCGTTTTGCGATCCTGCCGCCACAGAAGCCGTCCGATAACACGGTGAACGGGACCACGAAGGCGCGGCTCGTCATTTTCGACGCGAAGCCCGGTACGTGGCCGGGCCCTTGCATCAATGCGGCGCCGGGATACTGGGTCATGAACCCGGGTCGAACTACCAATGTCTATTACCAGCCGGGCGAAAACCCATTTAAAACATTCGCCGGAACGTGGGGCCCGGCGCCCGGACCTTGGAGTCACGGCCAGGCAGACGTGCTCCCAGGCTAGGCTGCATCTCGCGGTACTCGATTTGGCTTTGGAATCGGAAGATGTCGCCCAGGGTCCTACGGAGCGCGACGCGTTGACGTCGTGCGAAGCCCGACCCGGCGTACGGTCAGGGCTCATGCGGCGCTCGCGCTCGGCGAGACGCTTCGCGGTCGGGCAGGCGCCGCCAATGCGGATCTCACAGAAACCGATCGTACGAACGCGCCGCAGCCGATGCGCGTTCGCGCCTTCGATGTGCATGCATGCCTTTTCCTCCCGATCGCCTGGCATGTCGGGAGTACGGGTGGAATGGCTCGCCTAATCGAGGTGTTACCCGCGCCAACCCCATCGGACAGAGCGGAGACCTCGGGCAATCGACACGCACGTGCGATTGATCTGCCGAAGACCCGGGTGTCGCGGGCGTCGCGAGGTGGTCGCGCTCGCCGTTCGATCGGGCTGGCGCAGCCCGCGCTAGCTAGGTCGGGATCACCCGGTAGGCGGCGGCTTTGCCGTCGGGGTCGAGTTTGATGACGACGTTCATCGAGCCGTTGCCGAAGTCGCCGCGGAACGTGTATTCGTTCTTGATCGCGTCGGTGCTGAGCAGGGTCAGGCCCTTGTAGTCGCCGAGCTTGTGCATCTTGTCGGAGATGATTCCGACGGATGCGCGCGTGACCTGGGCTTTGAGGGCCGCATCCATGTCGCTCTGTACGGCTGCCGTGTCGTTGGCATAGACGGACTTGGTGATCGTATTGGCGGCCGATTGTGCGGCGCCGTTGCCGCCCCCTCCGCATGCGCTGAGCGCGACGGCTAGAACCGTCGCCCCGATCATCGTGCTACGCACCGCTTAGAGCTGGCCCCAGCCGTACGAGACCAACGCGACCTGCGAAGGCTTGACCGGGCTGGTGGCGTGCTTGGTCACGGCGACCGCCTTCTGTTGCGGAGCATACGTCGTATGGATGCCGGCTGCGGCGAGCTGCTGCTGCTGCTGCACGACGATGTTGTGCTGGTAGGCGACCTCGCGCTTCAGGTCCGCGTTGGCTGCGACCTGATGCATGTAGGCGCTATGCTCGGACTGATAGGCGGCCTCGGCATTGTTCGCCTGCTGCTGGGTGGCGGCCTGACGGCTCGCATCTTCGGCGTATTTCTCGTGGACTTTCCGGTTGTGCTGAATGATCAGGTAGCCGGCGAGCGCTCCGCCCAGGACGATGTTACGGGTCGAGGCGGCGCCGTCGGCGGCGGCCGCGATCGGCAGGCCGGTCGCGAGCATGGCGGCCATAGTCGTGCCGGCGATTGCTTTCTTCAGATTCATGTGGAAATTTTGCCCCGACCGGGCACGGGTCAAACGCCTTTCCGCTCGAAAGCAAGCGATATGGAAGATGGATCGATCGGTATCGTCGGGACGGGCCGGATGGGCGCGAACATCGCGCGGCGTCTCACCGACGAGGGCTACGCCGTGATATCGTGCTACGACGTCAACGGGACGAGCGCTCGGGCGCTTGCCGACGAACTCGGAGCGGCGGCTGCGACGGACCTTCGGGTCGTGACCGGGTGCGCCGACGTGGTCCTGACGATCGTCACGGACGACGCTGCGATGAACACGATCTTCGCCGAATCGGGCGATAGCCTGCTGGTCGACTGCGCCGGGAAGCTCTTCATCAACTGCGCGACCGTATCGCCGGCGGTCCACGTCGAGATCCAGCGACGCTGCGAAGCGCGCGGCGCGCAATCGATCGAGGCCTGTATGGCGAGTTCGATTCCGCAGGCGCGCGACGGCTCGCTCTATCTGATGGTCGGCGGCCGCAAGACCGCCTACGATCGCGCGAAGCCGATGCTGGAGAAGATGAGTGCGTCGCTCCGCTACATCGGCGAGGCCGGAACGGCCGCGCAGGTCAAAGCGCTGGTGAACATGGTGATGAACATCAACACCGCCGGTTTGGCCGAAGGTCTCGGGCTCGGCGACGCGCTCGGCTTGGATCTCGATATGCTGCGCGAAGTCTTTTCGCAGACAGGTGCCAACTCGCGCGTCCTCCAGACCGACGGCGAAGATATGCAGAAGCGGGAACACGATACGTACTTCTCCGCCGCGCACGCCGCCAAGGACTCGGGCATCGCGCTCGCCCTCGCGCAGAAAGCCGGACTCGATCTGCCGCTCGCGCGCGCGACCTACGATCAGTACGAAAAGATGAAAAGCCTCGACCTGGGCGAGCTGGACAAGTCCGGCATCGCCGAACTTACGTTTCTCTCAAGGAGACCGACATGACGCAACCGGCCATCGTTCCCGCGATCTCGTCCGATACGGCGGGCCCGCTCGGGGTCATCCATCTCCCGCGCTTCTGGCTCAAACAGACCTTGGCGTGCGCGGATCGCCTTCCGGGCGACTACGACGCGTGCGGTAACGGCTTCGACGCGATGACGCTCGCGGATCTGAACCTTGATCGCGACGAAACGATCGCCTATTTCCGCAAGGAACACCCGACCTACATGCAGTTCGAAGGATGGGTCCTCGAGAGGAACGGCGGAACCATCTCGCAGGGTGCGATCGATCGCCATAACGCGGCCATTCGTGGCTACAACCACGGCGACGATCTGGCCGCGAGCATGCGTAGCGCATCCGGCGTCGCCAACGCCGACGTCGCGGATGCGGTCACGCTCAATATGGTCGACGATCTCGACGAGATCCACCGGGCCATCGCGACCGCGTGATCGACACCTCGATCTCGCAACGGAGCGTCGCGCTCGACGACGGCGCTTCGACGATCGTCGAACAATGGGGCCAGACCGGACCCTTGATCCTGTGCGTGCACGGCATGACCAGCTCGCGCAAGTCGTGGGAGCGGACCGCGCTCCATCTTCGCGATCGCTTTCGGGTCGTCGCGTACGATCAACGCGGACATGGTGACAGCGCAACCGTTCCCGGACCGATGACGATCGAACGCGCGGTCCGCGATCTCGAGAACGTCGCAAGCGCCCTCGGCGAGACGCCGTTCGGGTTGCTCGGACACTCGTGGGGTGGTGCGGTCGTCATACTCGGCGGGCGTTCGCTAGCGGTCGAACGCGTCATCGCGATCGACCCGGGCCTGCGTCACCTGACGAAGGAGTGGTACCGCGGAATGCTCGAGGAGATCGCGCCGATGTTCGCACTCCACGGCGAGGCGCGAGACGCGTACGTGCGCGAGGACTACGCGGCTTGGCCCGAGATCGATCGGGAGCGCAAGGTCCACGCGGTCGCTTCCATGACGCTCGAACCGATCGAACGCTTGCGCGACGAAAATACCGATGAGAGCTGGAACCTGATGCCGGCGCTGGTCGACTATCCCAAGCCGTTGCTGCTCGCTCTAGCGGATCCGGACGAGACGATCGTGGATGCGGCCGATCTGGCAACCATCCGGCGCGAGGCCGGAAAAAACGTGGAGATCATGGTCTTCAAAGGCGAAGGCCACAATCTCCATCGGATGGCGTTCGAGCGGTTCGCCGCCGAACTCGACCGATTTCTCGGCTAGACTAGGCGGCGCTCGCCCGTTCCAGCGCGCCGGCCCGATTGAGGGGCCCAGCGTCGCTCGCCTGGTAGCCGCATGACTGGATCAGTTCCATGACCGTCGCCTTGGCCTGCGGGTCGTCCGCACACACGGGGATCGGGTCCCCAGGCTCCGCATCGTCGCCGAAGGCCTCGACCACGTGGGGCGAGTTCAGCTTGAGGGCGAGCATCTCGGCTCCCGAAGGTTCGACCGAGGCGGGTGCATCGGTCGCGTCGATCACGACGGTGTCGCCTAGGCGTCCCATCTGGACAATGGTCTTGTCGAGCTGGTCCCAGGGGACCGCAAGCACGATCACTTCGGCCAATGAGGCCCGATCATAGGCGTTGCCGGTGGTCAGTTCGTGCCCGGCTTCGGCGAGGGCCCGCTCGATGCGGTCGGCCCGCGGGCTGGAGCCGATGATTCCTATCTTCATGCTTGCTTCGTACCCAGGATGCCTGAATCAAACCTGAGACATTTGTCGCTGGGCGTCGTCCCTCGACTACGCTTCGCTACGCTCGGGATGACACGCAGGGTGGCTTGGCTCACGAGGGATTTTGTGGTAAAATGACCTTCTGCGTCCGACCCCGTGCACGGGGACCCGGCCGGAGGCAACGGTGGGACCGCTTACGTGACAACGTGAGAAACCGGTTCCCTGCGTAAGCCCCGTCGGAATCGTACGCCCGGAGTATCAGTTGAGCCTAATCGACGTCAATAATTTCGATGCCATGCGCATCGGCTTGGCTTCGCCCGAGCAGATCAAAGCTTGGTCGTTCGGGGAAGTCAAGAAACCCGAGACGATCAACTATCGCACCCTCAAACCCGAACGCGACGGCCTGTTCTGCGAGAAGATCTTCGGCCCGACCAAAGACTGGGAATGTCACTGCGGTAAGTACAAGCGCATCCGCTTCAAGGGCATGATCTGCGATCGCTGCGGCGTCGAGATCACGCGCGCCAAAGTACGTCGCGAGCGCATGGGCCACATCGAACTCGCCACGCCCGTCAGCCACATCTGGTATCTCAAGGGCGTCCCGAGCCGCATCGGCATCTTGCTCGACATGTCGCCGCGCCAGCTGGAGAAGGTCATCTACTTCGCGGCGTACGTCGTGATCGATCCGGGCGACACGCCGCTCGGCAAGCGCGAAGTGCTCTCGGAGCCCAAGTACCGCGAGTCCCGCACCGCCTATGGCAACCGCTTCAAAGCGGGCATGGGCGCAGAAGCCATCCGCGAACTGCTGCGCGACATCAACCTGAAGAAGCTTCAGGAAGAACTGCGCAAGGAGTTCAAGGAGACGACCGGTCAGAAGCGCCTCAAGGCGATCAAACGTCTCGAAGTCGTCGAAGCCTTCCTCGCTTCGGGCAACAAGCCGGAGTGGATGGTGCTCTCGGCCGTTCCCGTCATCGCGCCGGAACTGCGTCCGATGGTCCAGCTCGACGGCGGCCGTTTCGCCACGTCCGATCTCAACGATCTCTATCGCCGCGTGATCAACCGCAACAACCGCCTGAAGCGGCTGTTGGACTTGAACGCGCCCGAGATCATCATCAAGAACGAAAAGCGCATGCTACAAGAAGCGGTCGATGCGTTGATCGACAACGGCCGTCGCGGCCGTCCGGTGACGGGCCCGAACAACCGCCCGCTCAAGTCGCTCTCCGATATCCTCAAGGGTAAACAGGGTCGCTTCCGTCAGAACCTGCTCGGCAAGCGCGTCGACTACTCGGGCCGTTCGGTCATCGTGGTCGGCCCGAACTTGAAGCTGCATCAGTGCGGTCTCCCCAAAGAGATGGCGCTCGAACTCTTCAAGCCGTTCGTGATGAAGAAGCTGGTCGACCGTCAGCAAGCGCACAACATCAAGAGCGCGAAGCGCATGGTCGAACGCGTGCGTCCGGAAGTCTGGGACGTCCTCGAAGAGGTCATCAAGGAACATCCGGTCCTGCTCAACCGCGCACCGACGCTCCATCGTCTCGGCATCCAGGCGTTCGAGCCGGTGCTGGTCGAAGGCAAGGCGATCCACCTCCATCCGCTCGTCTGCGCGCCGTACAACGCGGACTTCGACGGCGATCAGATGGCCGTGCATCTCCCGCTCTCGGCGGGCGCACAAGCCGAAGCGCGCATCCTGATGCTCTCTTCGAACAACATCCTCTTGCCGGCGTACGGCAACCCGGTCTCGATCCCGGCGCAAGACATGATCTTGGGCCTGTACTACCTCACGTTCCATCGCGACGAGTACAAGGGTCCGGCCAAGGCCGTCGTCACCGGCGACGACATCGAGATCGTCCGCCCGCGCAAGAAGCACGCTCCCGCCGAAGACGCGCCGGGCACGCTTCCGACGTTCG
>JBEPVY010000082.1:0-9587 GCA_041690835.1 Vulcanimicrobiota bacterium
TCGGTGGCCTGGCCGCCGATCTGGGAGACCCAGGGCTGGTGGATCAGGATCTTGGCGTGGGGCAGCGACATGCGCTTTCCGACCGCGCCGCCGGTCAGCAGGATCGAACCCATCGAAGCGGCCATGCCGCAGCAGATGGTGGCGACGTCCGGCTTGATGAACTGCATCGCATCGAAGATCGCGAGGCCCGCGGTCACGCTGCCGCCGGGGCTGTTGACGTACATATCGATGTCTTTGTCCGGGTCTTCCTTTTCCAGGAAGAGCAGCTGGGCGATGACCAGGTTCGCAAGATGGTCGTCGATCGCGCCACCGACGAAGATGATCCGATCCTTGAGCAGACGGGAATAGATGTCGTACGCACGTTCGCCGCGCGCGCTCTGTTCCACGACCATGGGGACCAAATGACCCATCGGAATCGACTCCTTAAAAAAGACCTGACGGCAGAAATATACCCGTACGCCCCCCTAACTACGACGCGGGCGCTTTAGTTGCTTCCTTTTCGGAAGGTCGCGGCCTACGAGGTCTTGGCGGCGTCGACGAGCAGGTCCATCGTCTTGGTCCGAACGATGCCGTCCATCAATGAAAGGACGTTGTTGCCAAGGGCCTTGCGGATCCGGTCGACGGGCTGACCGTATTGCGCGGCCAGGGTCTGAAGTTCGTCGGCGATGTCGGCCGGGGTGGCGACGACGCCTTCGGCCTTGGCGATCGCTTCGATCAAGAGTGTGCCCTTGACGCGTGACTGCGCTTCGGGACGGAAATCTTCGCGGAGCTGCTCGACCGTCTTTCCGGTCTGCGTGAGGTACTCTTCGAAGCTCGCACCGGCACGCGCCGCGTGCTGTTCGCCTTCTTCGACCATGTGACCGATCTCGCTCTCGACCATCGAGTTCGGCAGCGCGACCTCGTGCGAGGCGAGCAACTTCTCCATGACCGCGTTGCCGATCTCGCGGCGACGGCGCGCTTCACCGATCGCTTCGAGGCGTTTGCGTACGTCGGCGCGCAGGTCGTCGGCGGTCTTGTTCTCGGAGACCGACTGCGCGAACGCATCGTCGATGGCCGGGAGTTCGAACTCTTTGACGTCGTGCACGGTCACCGCGAAGATGGCGTCTTTGCCGGCCAGTTCGGCCTGACCGTAGTCCGCCGGGAAGGTCGCGGTGACGTCCTTGGATTCTCCCGCCGAGAGGCCGGCGATACCCGAGGCAAAGCCGGGGATGAAGCGACCTTCGTCGAGTTCGGTCAACTGCGCCTTGGCGGTGCCTCCGTCGAAGGGGACGCCGTCGATGCTACCGGCATAGTCAAGGGTGACGACATCGCCGAGTTTGGAGGCGCGTTCGACCGGCACCAAGGTGGCGCGCTCGCGAGCCAGGCTCAGCAAGCTGCGTTCGACATCTTCATCCGTGACCGCGGCCGACTGGGGCTTCACATCGATGCCCTTATACGTGCCGAGCTCGATCTTTGGACGGACTTCGACGGTAGCCTTGATGCGGTGCGGCTGGCCGTCTTCTTCAGGCAACATCTGCATGCTCGGGCGCGAGACCGGCTCCAGATCGTGCTCTCGAACGGCCTTGGCGTACACCTCCGGCACGACATCTTCCATAGCCTGATTCTCGATCGATTCCACGCCATAGGTCTGCTCGAACACCCGACGCGGAACTTTCCCCGGACGGAACCCGGGCAACCGAACGTTACGAGCCAGCTTCTTAAACGCCCGCTCTTGCGCCTCGGCAAGCTCTTCAGCGGAAATAGTGATCTCTAGCTCGACCTGCGTCGGAGCCAAACGAGTAAGGGTTGACGAGGAAGGTGTGCTCATAGCTCCGGTCCAGTATCGAACGTTGGGGAGCCCTGCGGGCTTTGCCCGGAGGGGGCGCGCAGGCCGTAGGCCGGAGTGCCTGTTAAAGGTGATGCCTGATAAAGCTAGCTCCATTTTTGACAATTCGTGTCCAAAATGGAGCGGAAGACGAGATTCGAACTCGCGACCCTCGCCTTGGCAAGGCGATGCTCTACCACTGAGCTACTTCCGCAAAGACCTTGGGCACACAGAGACTCGAACTCTGACGGGTTGCCCCACTGGAACCTAAATCCAGCGCGTCTACCAGTTCCGCCACATGCCCGCGGCTTACGCTCGGGCCGGTACGGCTCCGGCGACCACCATAGATATGCCTTGGCCGATACTTCTCCTTCCCCGCCATAGGAGTTTTTTCGCCGGATGCGACGTAGGTCGGGCCGCGTCTACGGGTTCGGCGGTTCCTTAGCGAACAGATCGCGATTGTTCGGCCGATAAAGAGCGATGTCGTCGAGCGCGGTCTTGGCGGCCGGATGGATGTCGGAAAAGCTGACGAGGGTATCGAGATAGCGGAGCCCGCGGAACGCGACCGGCGTCGTCGCATGCTCGTCCGCGATGTAGAGCGCGCCATCGACACTTGCGAAGTCGATCGTCCAGTTCAGGCCCGGCCAGGGACCATCGACGAAGTTGCCGGCGTTGATCAGTCGACGCGTCGCGTAGGTCGCCGTATCGACCCAGACGTCGCGCAGCCGATAGACGTGCGGATCGCCGAACGGCTTGAGCGCGAGATGATACGCGGGCGCGCCGTCGATCTGTTCGATCCCGACGAGGGTGATATCGTAGCGGTGTTTGGCAGCGCTTACGACCGCGATCTCCGGCAGAGCGCCGTCGCTCGGCGCCGCACTCGGTTTCGGCGTCGGTCGAAGATCGTGGAACTTCGCCCGGATCTCATGCACGATCTCGGCCGAGGTCTTCGGGCGATCGTCCGACGGCACGAACGGCGCGATCGCAAAGGAATAGTTCGGCGCGAGGGACGGAACGCCGATGAAGTCGAGCGGCGGCTCGGGCTTGGAGAGCATCACGGTCTGCGTCGGCAAGAACGGGATCGGAATCCCGAATCCGAAGTTCACCCCGCGCCCGCTCGCCGGATGGGCGATCTCATAGTCGCTGAGCGGATTCACTTCGATATCGTTCGCGACGGCATCGAAGGCGCTCGAATAACGCTCGACCTTATGCTTCCCGCCCTCGAGGACGTCCACGGTGATCGTGTAGCCGATCCGGGCCGGGTAGTGCTGAAGTAACCAGTAGGTCCGTGCGCCAGAGTAGATAGCGTAGGGATCCGGGTTAGCGGTCTGCGCCGAGGCCGGCGCGAGACACGCGAACGCCAGAAGCAACCCGACTGCTTGAGTGCGGCTCATGGCTCTCACGCTAGCTCCCAAAGCTTGGAATCGGCCGAACGTCTAGAACCCGTTGATGGTCCCGGTGCTCGTGATCTTGCAGTTGCCATCGCCGCCCTTTTGGATCTGGAGCGTCAAGGTGTTCTGCGCCTCGAATCTCCTGGTGACGTTGCAGTTCGGCCCAATGATGGTCACAGTGGCGCTCTCGATCTTCAGGCTGAGGGAGTGCGAGCGATGCCCGTCGGAGAGGGTGAAGGCGTGTTGGACCCCACCGTTTTGATGGACGGTGACCTGATAGGTCTTGGCCGTGAGATCGCTCACCCCGAAGATGAACGCAGACGGTGCCGCCAGGGCTAGGCCGGTCGTCGAGGCGACGGCTACCGCCATCAGGGCTCCAGTAAGAATCTTCATACGAATGGTCTTCCTCCGATGGAGCAACGGCCCCTCGGCTCGCTTAGTTCCGACGTCCGCTTGACAGCCGGGCCCCGGGTCATGGTATGGTTCTGCGAACATGTCCACGTCTTTCGCGATGATGAGCGGCTTTATGTGCCGGATGCAGATGCACCGGTGGGGGTTCGCTATCGCCTAAACGACTTGGACGTCCAAGCCTAGGAAGCGGCCCTCACCATACGGTGGGGGCCGCTTTCGTCTATCGTCACCGATCCATGGAGTGAAACTCATGCCGAACCAGACCTTTGGCCACTCTACCGGATTCTCGACCCGCGCGATCCGCGCCGGTCAGGATCCGTGTAAGGCGACCGGCGCAACTATCGCGCCGGTCTATCAAACCGCCACGTTCACCCTCGCCGAGGCCGGCGTCACCAAGGGCTTCGACTATTCGCGCTCGGGCAACCCGACGCGCAGTGCGCTCGAGACCCAACTCGCGAGCCTCGAGAGCGCGCGCTTCGCTTCGGCCTTCGGCTCGGGGATGGCTGCCGTCGCGGGCGTCACGTCGCTGCTCTCGAGCGGCGACCATATCGTCGCCACCGTCGACATCTACGGCGGCACACATCGCCTGTTCACCGCGATCCTGACGCGCTACGGCATCGAGACGACCTTCGTGGATACGTCGGATGCCGATGCACTGCGTGCGGCGATCCGCCCGAATACCCGCCTGTTGTGGCTGGAGACGCCGTCCAACCCGCTCCTCAAGTTGACCGATATCGCGCGCGCGAGCACCGTCGCCAAGGAGGCGAACCCGCGGATCGTGGTCGCCGCCGACAACACGTTCGCATCGCCGTACTTCCAGCGCCCGCTCGAACTCGGTGCGGACGTGGTGATGCATTCGACGACGAAATATCTGTGCGGTCACAGCGACGTCGTCGGCGGCGTCGCGATCACCGATAATGAAGAACTGGCCGCAGCGATCGCCTATCATCAGAACGCCGTCGGCGCCGTGCCGGGGCCGTGGGATGCATACCTGACGCTGCGGGGCGTGAAGACGCTCGCCCTGCGCATGCAGCAGCACGCGCGCAACGCCCAGGCCGTCGCCGAGTTCCTCGCCGCGCGCGAGGACGTGGCAGACGTCTACTATCCGGGCCTCGCATCGCATCCCGATCACGAGCTCGCGCGCCGGCAGATGCACGGATTCGGCGGGGTCGTCTCCTTCCGACCGCGCGGCGGGGTGGAACGGACGCACGCCTTTGCCAGATCGACGGTGCTCTTCAATCTCGCGACCTCGCTCGGCGGGGTCGAATCGCTGCTCTGCCTGCCCGCGAAGATGACCCACGGCTCGCTCACCCCTGCGGAGCGGCTCGACCTCGGCGTCACCGACGACCTGATCCGGCTTTCGGTCGGCATCGAAGAGCCGGCCGATCTGCTCGCCGACCTGGAAGTCGCCTTCGAACGGAGCGAGTCGCTCGTCCCGGCCTAGCCTCCGCTACTGCGGTTCGAAGAGTTGTGCACCATCGGGCATCCCCGGCCAGAATCGGCCGACCCCCGGCGCGATCGACTCGAAGCTGACGCGATAGTCGGCCATGCTCTGGTGAAAACCCGTTTTGAACGATTGGAGCGCGTGCTCGCTCACGATGTAACGCGCTCCTGCAACGTCGGCGAAGGTGACGTTCCAAGCGACGCCGGCGGCCGGTCCGCCGAGGAAGTTGCCTTGATTCACGAGCCTGTCGGTCGCGTACGTCCGCGTATCGATCCAGAGTTCGCGCAGTCGGAACCGACCGGGGTCGCGTAGCGGTACGAGTCGGAGATGGTAGTCGTCGTGGTCGCCGTACGGCTCGGTACCGACCAATGTAACCGTATAGTCATGCTTGGCCGATGACGTCACGGTTGCGATCACGCGCGGGCCATAGAGTCTTTCCAGCTCCGCGATCTTCTCGGGCGAAGGATCGTGGTATTGGGCGCGGATGCGTTCGACGATCTCTGCCGTCGTCAGCGCCGTCGGCGGTACGTACGGTGCGATCGCGAACGAGTAGTTCGGCGCGAGCATCGGCAGGCCGAGCAGATCGTCCTTGATGCCGCCGCCGTCGTGTGGGCCGCCGATGCTGAACGGCCCGAAGTTGAACCCGGTTCCGGGCACGTACGGATGCGCTTCCTGCTCCCAACTCAGCGGATGGATCGAGATCGTCCCATCGCTTGCGAACCATCGCGCGTTGTAGTGCCGCTCGTCGAGCTTGTCGCCGTTACGAAGCGCCTGCGCGTGGATCGTATAATCGACCCTCGCCGGATAGCGCTGCGCCTGCCAATATGTCCGAGCTCCGGACAGGATCGTATACGGATCCGGCGCGGCTGTCTGCGTCGATGCGGCCAAAGCAAGGGCTGCGAACAACATGATGTGACGTTCGCCTTCGGTCCCCGTTGCAGGTGTCCTCGCGGCGAGGTCTCCGATGTAGGCTGTTCTTATTGGATGCTGAGGTGGCAGCCCGTGTTGATCACGACCCGCACGTGCGGGGTGCTCGGCAAAACGATACGCTTCGCCCCACCGCACGCGCTCGACGTGACATCGACGCTCGTGCTCCCGACGGGGAGCGAGAAGTCGTGGTCGCGCCTCGAGGCGACTTCCGCAGATGCGGTCGGCGTCCGATAGCCTTGATCGATGGCGACGTAGGCCGGCGTCGTCATCAGGTTGACGACGGTGACCGTGCGAACGCCGGCCGCGCCTGCCTGGACCCCTCCGAATGCGAGAACCGCACAGCCGGCGACGATCGCCAGACTCGTCGTGATGGAAGGTTTCATGGGTCCCCTTTTCTGTAGGTGCGTGCGTCCGTTTCAACGCGACCGAGCGCCCATCCGTTCCCGAAACGAGAAGACCCGAGAGCACGCGCTCTCGGGTCTTGAATCTTGGTGCACCGCGAAGGACTCGAACCTTCAACCAATTGATTAAGAGTCAACTGCTCTACCATTGAGCTAGCGGTGCATGTGCGCCCTCCGGGACTCGAACCCGGGACCAATAGATTAAAAGTCTACTGCTCTACCGACTGAGCTAAAGGCGCGTGCCTGGGACACTATACCCGCCTCGCACGCACTTTGCAAGCCATCATCGGGCAGGGCATAGTACGAAACCGAAGGCGCTCCGTCCTGCTCACGCACCGCGTGCGCCCTGGCCGAGGATCGACGGGTAACGGGCGGCCATCTCGGCCGGCGGCATCGGCCGCGCGAACAGGTAGCCTTGGCCGAGCCGGCAGCCGCTGGTGCGAAGGGCATCACGCTGGATTTCGCTCTCGACGCCCTCGGCGACCACCCGGACGTGGTAGGATTCCGCGAGCGCAAGCAACGTCCGTACGATCGGCTCGCTCGCGAGATCGCCGTCCGTGCCGGCCACGAACATGCGGTCGATCTTGATCGAATCGACCTTGAACTGTTGCAGATATCGGAGCGACGAGTAGCCGGTCCCGAAATCGTCGATGCAGATCTTGAAACCGCGCGCCCGGACGTCGTCGAGGGCGGCGTTGGCGCGGGTCTCGACGTCCAGGACGACGTTCTCGGTGATCTCGAGGACGATGACGCTCGGGTCCAGGCCGTTGCTCCCGACCGAGTCGACCAATCGCTGGACGAACTCGGGGTCATCGAGTTCGGCCGCCGAGACGTTCACGTGCATCAGGAACGAGCCCGACGGCGTTCCCCATCGCGCCATCTGCTCGCAAGCCGTCCGCGCGACCCAGCCTCCGATCTGTCCGGCGAAGGCGGTCTGTTCGGCCAGTGGCATGAACGTGTTCGGACTCATCAGGCCGTTGCGCGGGTGATCCCAGCGGATCAGCGCCTCGCAAGCGACCAGTTCGCCACTGGCCAAGTCGACGATCGGCTGATACAGGAGGCGGAACTCGCGCTTGTCCAGAGCGCTCCGCAGATCCGAGGTCAGCTCGAGGCGCCGTTCGGCCTGCGCATGCATGGTGGAGTCGAAGACCGCAAAGCGGGTCCCGCCCGACGACTTGGCCTGACGCATCGCGATGTCGGCATCGCGGATCACGTCCTCGGCGCGCTCGTAGGTCGACGAGGCGATCGCCACGCCGACGCTCGCGCCGACGTAGATGGCTCGGCCGCTGATATCGATCGGGCGGGCCAGATTCGCGACGATCCGGCGAGCGATCTGTTCGATGTGGAGCGTGTCGCCGAGGGCACCGACCAGCACCGCGAACTCATCGCTGCCTAGGCGCGAGACGATGTCGTCCGCATCGATCGAGGCCCGTAGTCGCCCGGCGATCGTCGTCAGCACGAAGTCGCCGGCGGCGTGCCCGAGGCTCTCGTTCACGTCCTTGAAGCGATCCAGATCGACGAAGAGCACCGCGAAGAACGAATCGAGCACGCCCTGCTCGCCGAAGCGCTCGCGCAGACGATCCTCGAAGACGGCGCGGTTGGGTAAACCCGTCATCCGGTCGTGTGTATTGTCGTACTGGGCGCGACGTTCGCTGCGTTTGAGGGCCGTGATATCGCGGACCATACACATGGCGAATGGGGTGCCGCCGCGCTCGTCGGCGACGCGCGAGATGGTCGCGTGCGCCCAGAGTTCGCGCCCGCTCGGCCCGAGCGAATGATACTCGTACTCGAACGAATCGCGCTCGCCGGCCATCAGATCATCGAGTTCCGGCTGGTGCCCTTCGAAGATGCGCTCGGCGTTCTCGCCGAAGAGCACCCGGAAGACCTCGTTCGATTCGACCACCGCGCGTTTGGCATCGAGGATGGCGATGCCCATGGCCGCCCCGTCGAAGACCGCCCGGAACTGCGCTTCGCTCATTCGCAACGCGCTCTCCGCCTGCTGACGCGCGAGCTCTGCCTGAAGTCGCGTCGACTCCTGTTGGAGTTCGTTCAGCAGGCGCCGGTCGCGGCGGGCGAACAGGCTCGCGAGCACGAGCATGATACCGACGATCAGGGCGGCCGAGCTCAAGAGCGCGAGATAGAGATAGGTGTTGCGCAGATCGTTGAGGTGTTGGCCTCGTACCAGGTTGGCGTCGAGCGCGTCGGCCAGTTGATCGAAGGTCGAGCGCGTGGCGTGCAAAGCCGCATCGGCCGTCGCATCGAGGGTCGCAAGCGAGATCGTGGGATTGGGCTGCATCAGCACGTCGCGGTTGATCGCGGTGTCGAATACGGCCCCGGCGCCGGCGTACGCGACGACACCTTCGCGCGCACGGGCGAAGACCGATGCGCGATCGGGGAGGTCGCCGGCAAGAGTTGCCAGGATGTCGTCGATGTGATCGTCGCTCAGATCCAGAGACGCGCGCAGCGCGGTCAGGATGGAAGCGAGTTCGAGCCGATTTTGGAGGGGCATGCTCTTGCGACGAATCGCGTTGCGCGCGATATCGTGGGCTCGCGAGATGTTCGCGAGCGCCCCCGGGAGGATGGCCAGGGTCGCGTCCGCGAGATTTTGGCTCGACGTGTCGGAATCGTAGGTCAGGCCGGACGCGTCTTCCAGCGCCAAGATCGTGCGCTGAAGCGTGAAGAGCCCCGGTGCCCGCTGGGCGCCGGCATTCATCCCTTGTGCCCGCACGGTAGCCCAAGACTGCTGCGCAAGCGTCCAGGGTCTGGCGACGTCAAGTCCGGGCGCGTCTGCGGAGAGCACGTCGGAGGCACGCGCGAACGCGCGATCGACGGCCGTTCGCGCCGCGTCGAACTGGGCGGGCGGTGCGTGTTCCGAGCGAAGCGTACGGTAGGCGATCTGGGCCGACATCACGTCGACGATCGCGCGGGTGGAACGGACGGCGGCGCGTTCGTGCTCGAGCGCCAGACGATCCCCTTGTCCTTCGGCGTTGACCTGGACGGTCTGCCACGAGAAAAAGAAAACCAGCAGCGCGGATACGGCCGTAATCGTAATCCCGAGACCTTCGCGCCACCGCGAGGACGCCGACGGAGACGGCTTCATGCGACCGTGCGCTTTCGCGAAGGCCGTCGGGGACTACTGCGGGTGATGAGATTGGGGTGGCTGACGGGACTCGAACCCGCGACCTCTGGAGTCACAGTCTAGCGCT
>JBEPVY010000083.1:0-9584 GCA_041690835.1 Vulcanimicrobiota bacterium
GCCTGCAAGGCATCCCAGGCCGTCTCGGCCGCCATCGCGCCGGACTTCATCGCCAGATGCACGCCCTTGAGGCGCATCCCGTTGAGGAAGCCGCCGGAGTCGCCGATCAGCATCAAGCCATCGGCGTAGAGCCGCGGCATCGCGAAGAGCCCGCCCTCCGGAATCGCTTTCGCGCCGTAACGGATCAACTTCGCGCCGTCCAGCATCGCCGCGATCGCTGGATGCTGCTTCATGCGTTGCAGTTCGTTGTGCGAATCCGTGGTCGGGTCCTTAGAGTCGAGCCCGGTCACGTGACCGATGTCGAGTACGTCGTCCTTCATCCCGTAGATGAAGCCGCCACCGAACGTCTCGGGCGGCAACGGATAGCCGAGCGTATGGATGACCGAGCCCGCTACGACGCTACCCGGCTTGCACTTCCACAACTCTTTTACGCCGGCCGCATAGACCTGAGGCTCGCGGCCCTCGTCAAGATCCAGACGCGGGATGGCCTGTTTGGTGAGCGTGCCACGCGGGCCCTCACCGAGGATCACGATCTTGGCGAGAATATCCGCGCCCTGCTCGTAGTTCGACTTCGGTCGTCCGTGCTTGTCGACGCCCTTATCGCCCGTGCGCACGCCGATCACGCGATCGCCGTCCCACAAGAGTTCCTGTCCGGGAAACGCCGGGAAGACCTGTGCGCCCGCGGCTTCGGCCTTGTCGGCGAGCCACTTCACGATCTTCTGCAACGATGCGACGTACTTGCCGTGATTGTTGAGCGGCGGCGGCGTGATCGGTGCTTTGATCTTTCCGCCCTTGGTGAGGAACCACAGCTCGTCGCTGCCGACCGGCGCTTCGACCGGCGCGTCGTCGCGCCAGTTCGGGATCAGTTCGTCGAGCGCTTTCGGATCGAGGACCGCGCCCGAGATCGCATGATTGCCGATCTCTCCGCTCTTCTCGATGACGAGGATCTCCAGTTCGCGTCCGCCCGCTTTCGCGAGCTCCGCGAGCCTGTATGCACCGGCCAGACTCGCCGGTCCAGCCCCGACGAAAAGGACGTCGACTTCGAGTTGATCGCGATCTGCTGCCATACCTCAGCGTTTCGCGCATTGCCCGAATCGCCCCTTAGCCGGAAGCCTGAGAAAGCGCAGCGATGGCTGTAGTAACTGCCGTGCGGTGCATCGCCAGGCGGGTCTCCCACGGTGCCTGGGACGGCGTCTCGAAGGTCAGTGCCCGGGGCGCCGCGTTGCGTGCCAGCGCCAGCGTATAGGTCAGCGCGCCGAGCGCGGCCGCCTCGGCGGTCGGGTCGGGCCGAACCACCCCGCGCGCGAACGTCGCGGTCCCAGCCGGGAGGACGAAACCGAGATCGTAGCCCTCGTCGAGCGCCTGAACCGCATATCCGGCCGCCTCGACGGCCGCCACGACGCGCTCGCCTAGGCCGTCCGGGGTGTAGTCGTAGCAATAGAATCCGTTGGCGTCGCGATCTTCGTGCAGATCGAGCGAGAGCGCGAACTTACGGTCGCGATTGGCGGTCACGATGGCGCGCGCTTCGGGCGACTGCCCGCCCCGACCAAAGGTCCGATTCACGTCCACGCCGTCCGCGTCGGCGCGCGTCCCGGCCGCGTAGCCGGTCGGGTTCGTGCACGGGTAGATCCGGTAGGCGAAGTGCGGATCCAGCGCATCGGCTTCGAGCATCGCCAGCAACGCGGCCGGGCCGGCCGGTTCGTCGCCGTGGATACCCGCCGCAAGCGCGATGGTCGGCGCGCCGGGCTCTCCCAACTCGACGCAGAGGAGCGTTCGGGGAGCGCCGACGCAGGCGATCTCGCGGACCCGGGCACCGCGCTGCCGCAGTGTCTTCAGGCGCGTTTCGAATTCCTTGTAGGTAAGGGTCATCCGAAGGATTGAACCCCAAACCGTATGAGAATTCAAGTCGGCGTGATGGGGTCGGCGGGCGGCATCATCGAGCCGTCCGAGTTGGCGCTCGCTCACCGCTTGGGGAAGCGCATCGCCGAGCGCGGCTGTACGATCGTCACGGGTGCCTGCCCGGGTCTCCCGCATGCAGCCGTCCTCGGCGCACACGAAGCCGACGGCATCAGCCTGGGCGTCTCGCCCGCGCTCTCGCGGGAAGAGCACGTCAACGTCTACGGCTCGCCGTTGCAGCCATACTCGACGATGGTCTTCACCGGCTCCGGCCTGATGGGGCGCGAGACGCACAACATCCACTCCTCCGATTTCGTGCTCTTCGTGGGCGGCCGTAGCGGCACGCTCGGCGAGTTCTGCATCGCCTACGACGAAGGCAAGCTGATCGGCGTGCTCACGAACTCGGGCGGCATCTCGAACGAGTTCGCCGGCATCGCCAAGCTGGTGAAAAAGGATACCGGCTCGATCCTCGTCTACAACGATTCGCCCGAAGCGCTCTTCGATGAGTGCCTTGCGATCTATCACAAGGAACGCGTGCCGAGCGCGATCGCACTCAATCGCTCCGGCGACTTCATGTTGCGCCGTCCGAGAATCACCGAGGAGACCCGTGGCTGAGATCACCTTCATCGGCGCCGCCGGCACCGTCACCGGCAGCAAGCATCTGGTCTCGACCGGAGGCAAGCACTTCCTGGTCGATTGCGGCCTCTTCCAAGGCGTCGTCGACGTGCGCGCGCTCAACGACGTGCCGATGCCGATCCCGCCCTCCGAGATCGCCGCCGTCGTGATCACGCACGGGCATCTCGACCACATCGGCTACTTGCCCAAGCTCGTCAAAGACGGCTTCAGCGGCCCGATCTACTGCACGCCGCCGACCGAGGCGCTGATGGAGATCGTGCTCGAAGATTCCGCGCACCTCCAGCAACATCTGACCCAACGCGGTTTCCAACACGAACGGCCGCACGCGCTTCCGCCGTTCTACGACGAAGCCGACGTCGCCAAGACGCTGACGATGGTCCGCCCGCAACCGTTGCATACGCCGTTCGACGTGGCCGGCGTCGCGACCGCGACCTATTCCAACGCCGCGCATATCATCGGCTCGGCCTTCGTCACGCTCGAGATGGATGGCAAGAAGGCGCTCTTCTCGGGCGACATCGGCCGCTACGACCGCCCGTTGCTCTACGACATCGATCCGATCGGTGCGCCCGACCTGATGGTCTGCGAATCGACGTACGGCGGCAAGGTCCATCCGCCCCAGCCGCTCGAAGCGCTCCGCGACGCATTGCTCAAGGGCATCGGGGGCGGCGGCGCGATCATCATCCCGGCCTTCGCGGTCGAACGCACGCAAGACATCATCTACGCGATCACGCAGTTGCAACAGACCGAACCGAAGCTCGCGCATCTGCCGATCCACCTCGACAGTCCGATGGCCGACAAGGTCGATGCGCTCTTCGCGAAGTTCCCGGACGCGCACAAGCCGATCCCGCTCGGCACCGACGGCGCACCGTTCGGCTGCAAGAACTTCACCGTCCATCGCACGACCGACGAGTCCAAGGCGCTCAACAACGTCAAAGGGCCGCACGTCATCATCTCGGCGAGCGGCATGGCCGCCGGCGGCCGCGTGCTGCACCACATCCACAACCATCTCTCGGATCCGACCGCGAGCCTGATCTTCGTCGGCTACCAGGGCGCCGGTACTCTCGGGTTCCTGTTGGTGCACGGCGCGCACACGGTCAAGATCTTCGGCGATTCTCTGCCCGTCCGTTGCCAACTACTCAGCCTGCAAGGCTACTCGGCCCACGCCGACAAGAACGATTTCAAGCGCTGGTTCGCGACCTGTACGAGCAGACCGCACCTCTACGCCGTGCACGGCGAAGTCGAATCCGCGACCGCCCTGGTGGCGATGGTCGAGAGCGGCAACGGCTGGACGGCCGACGTGGCCAAGCGTGGCGAGACGGTCACGGTCTAACCGGGGCTACCGACCAGGCGTTCCCCGGCCTCCGGCGAAGGGAATTTGCAGAGCCGACCAGTCTACGTAGCGCTCGGACGAGCGTGTTTTTGAGGTGTGAGACCCATGCGGACCCTATTGGGACGGCGACTTCTTGTCGCATCCTCCGTCGCCGCTATGACCGTCGTCGCGACGGCCTGTTCGCATCATGGCGCCGGCGCGTTGCCCGCGGTGCAACACACCTACAGCGGCCCGCTCGCCCAGAGCACGATCTCGTTTGCGATCCCGATCGAGAACGCCGCCTCGAACAAGCGCCCGGCGTACGTCTCCTCCGCTACGCGATCGGTCGTCTTCACGCTCAACAGCGCGAGCGAGCTGAGTGCCGGCGACGTCACCAACTACAACGCTTCCGAGCCGAACACGTTCAATACCGGAACGCTGCCGAGCGCGGCCTGCCCGGTGAACGGCACCGACTATCTCTGTACGTTCTCGGTCGAGATCCCGCCGGGGTCGGATAACGTCACCCTGGCCGCTTACGATGCGACCGGTGGAACCGGGCATCTGCTCTCCGGTCAGACCCAGACGATCACCGCGGTCGGCGGCCAGAACAACACGTTCCCGTTCGTCCTGGACGCCTCGGCTGCGACCATGACCGTCACGCCGCAGACGGCATATTGCGCCGCCGCCGGCGCGCTTGCGGGAAGTGCGACCGAGACGATCGCCGGCACGAGTCCGGTCACGTTCGCCGTCACGTATACCGACCCGGCCGGCAAGACGATCGTCGGGCCGGGCCTGCCGACCCTTCAGATCAACGGCTCGTCGACCTCCGGCACGATCACCGGCACGGGCGGCAACGTCGCCTTCGCGATCGACCAGTCGGCGCAGACCTATACGCTGGCCGCGACGACCACCGCGACGACCGCGAACATCAGCGTTTCGGCGGTGCCCGGCAACAGTGCCGGCGGCTCCGACGGCCTGAACTTCACGCGCACGCTCGCCTACACGCTCAAGAGCACCGCAAGCGAACCGTCCAGCTTTCTCGCCGAGGCCGAACAGAACTACAGTATCACCGACGTTCAGGGGACGGGCGTCCTCGATCTCTGGACGGTGACGCTCGGCGCGTCCGATTCGATCACACCGTACTCGATCGCGCAACTTCCGGTGCAGAACGCCGACGTCTACAATCCCAACGGCATGGTCTTCGATGCGAGCGGCGACCTCCTGTTGGCCAACACCGGTCTCAATCCCAACGACGGTAACTTCGCGTGTATTCCGGCTCCGCAGTTCGGCGGCGGCAGCGCATCGCCGACCGTCATCACCACGAACGCGAACAATCCGATCTCCGTCGCCTTCGGTGCCGACGGGAGTGCCGCGGTGATAAACGCCAATGCCGCGTACTTGCTCAGCGCCTTCACGCTCGGCACTGCGGGCTATTCACCGGCATCGGCAACGCACAACATCGCCGGCTCCGGCTATCCGCACGGCTATACGCGCCAGGACGTGATCGCATTGCCCGCGTCGGCAGCCTACCCGGCCGGGAGCTACGCCGTCGCGATCGGCGATGACGATCTGAATGCTGTGTCGCACGTCGTCATCAAGAAGCCCGATGGTTCGACCGCGCAGCTGCCTACGGACGCATCCGTCATCTCTCCGAGCCTTGGGTACGACGCTGCCAACAACCAACTTATCGTCTCCGATCGCGACCCCGCTTTCTACGATTCACACATGACGTTTTGGAACCTCGCGACGCTCACCAAGGTCACCGACTTCATCATCGAAGATGACCCTTCGATTCCGGGCAGCAGCGCTGTCGGCGGATCCGCGGTAGCGGCCTCGGCCGACGGGCACGTCGCAGCGATTATCGAGGGGCAATATGGCGACTCCGAAGTCGTCGTCTACGGGAACACCGCCGCGCGTACCAGAGTAGCCAACGCCATCGATTACTACGCTACCAATTCGGACGCGAGCTTCTATTATTACGGCGGATCCAGCATCGACGATGTCTTCCCAACGTTCGTCCGTTGGCTTTCGAATACGAAGCTGCTCGTCGGACTCGAGTCCGAGAACGGAAACCAAGCGACGCCCTACAATGGTCTCTACATCTACGACATCACGCAGACCATGACCCAGCCCGGCTACGACCAGAGCGGCGCGCCACTCCCGTCGCCCACATATAAACAGACCTACTTCAGAGCCACGCCCTACCTGCCGTACGCCGCGGCGTACCGACCATAGAAAGCGAGCATGACTCCATTCATTGGTGAGATCCGCCTTTTCTCCGCGCCCTTCGCGCCACTCGGTTGGATGACGTGCGACGGCCAGACCTTGCAGATCTCGGCTTACCAAGCCCTCTTCAACGCGATCGGCACGACCTACGGCGGTGACGGCACGAGCACGTTCGGCTTGCCGGATCTGCGCCGCGGCGCGCCGATCCACACCGGGGCGGGATACGCCCTCGGCCAGAGCGGCGGTGCCACCTCGGTCGCGCTCACGCCGGCCGAACTTCCCGCGCACACGCACGTCGCCTATGCGGATACGCAGCCGAGCACCTCGATCCTGACGGCTCCGAACAACGCGCTCTACGGCACGAATACCGCGGTCTCGATCTATGTCAACAATCCGCATCCGAACAACATCCGTCCGATGACGTCGGCGCTACCGCCCTTCGGCGGGAGCAACGCGCACGACAACATGCAGCCGTTCATGGCCGTGACCTACATCATCGCGACCGCCGGCGTCGCCCCGCGAGGTGCATGATGGCGACGCCCTTCCTCGGTGAGATCCGGGTCTTCCCGTTCGGCTTCGCGCCACACGGTTGGATGCAATGCAACGGCGGGCTGCTCCTGATCTCGCAACAGGCACCGCTCTTCTCGCTGATCTCGAACATCTACGGCGGCGATGGGATCACGACGTTCGCCGTGCCGAATCTCCAGAACCGAGCGGTGATCCACAGCGATCAGTATGGCGCGCCGCCGCACGCCTTCCGCATCGGCCACACGGGCGGCGAGGTCAGCGTGACCCTCAACCTCAACGAGATGGCGAGCCACGGGCACGCGCTGCAAGGCGATATCTCGCTCGCCGACCTGAAGACATCGAGTCCGGTCGGCGCGCTTCCCGGCGACGTCGGCAACACCGAAAAGATCTATGGGAGCGGGACACCCGATACGTCGATGCAGGTCGGCATGACGGGTTCGGAAGGCGGCGGTCAACCGCACAACAACCTGCAGCCGTATCTGTACATGAACTACTGTATCGCCCTCGAGGGCGAGTTCCCGGTGCGACCGGAGGAGCAGACCTGATGGATACGGACACTCCCTACATCGGCGAGATCCGCCTGGTCGCGTTCGCGAAGCTCCCTGCCGGATGGGCCTACTGCAACGGACAGGAACTGCAGATCAATCAGTACTCCGCCCTCTTCTCGGTCCTTGGAACGAGCTACGGCGGCAACGGTTACAGCACGTTCTGCATCCCCTCCATGTCCGGGCGCATCGCGCTCCACGCAACGCCGTTCATTCCGGTCGGCGTCGTGGGCGGCCAAGCGAAGCACGCGCTCTCGACCGCCGAGATGCCGCGGCACAATCATCAGGGCGCACCGGCCGTCAATGCCGGCGGCACGAAGGCCACGCCGCTCAACAGCTTTCCGGCCGGGACGGGCGGACCAGCGCTCTACTCGAGCAGCGCGCAAGCCGCTTGGCAACCGATGCACCACTCCATGATCGCGGTCACCGGCGCGGGTACGCCGCACGAGAACATGATGCCCTACGTGGCAGTCAACTGGATCATCGCCACCAGCGGCATCGTGCCGACGCGCTGAACGTAAGGAACGCACATGGCTAACGCATATCTCGCGGCGGGCGTAGCGTCCGACGGCACGTTCTGGGGCGTCGACAACACCAACGTCGCCTTCCGCTTCATCGGTGCATCGGGACCGATCCCCGAGCCGTCGCAAGCGCTCGTGAAAGTCGAACTCGGCAACGCCGCCAACGTCTGGGGTTTGGATGCCGCCGGCGGAGTCTATCATCTCATCAATCAACAGCCGCAGCCGATCTCGATCCCGCACGCCTGGCACATCAGCGTCGGCTTCGACGGCACCACCTTCGGCATCAACGAGGGCGGCGGCGTGATGCGTCTGGTCAACGGCGTATGGCAGGGTGTCCCGGGTTCCCTCGGGCAGGTCTCGGTCGGCGACGCGAACACCGTCTGGGGTGTGAAGCACGGCTCGGGCTGGTACGGCGGACCCGGTCAGCCGTGTCGCTTCGACGGGACGAAGTTCGTCGAAGTGCCCGGACCGGAGATGCAGTGGGTCAGCGTCGGTCCGGATGGCACGATCTGGGCGCTCACCGGCGACCCCGATCGTCAGAACAACGCGACCGTTCAGTATATCAACGGCAACTGGGTGACGGTGGTCGCACCGGGACCGTTCCTGTGGGGCATCGCGGGCGGTCCGAACGGCAACGCCTTCGCGTGGGATGTCATCGGCGCGCTGATCCTGCGCAACGGCACCTGGCAAGAGCTGCCACAACCGCCGACCCTCGGCGGTATGGCCGGATCGATGGGCGCGGACGGATCGGTCTGCGTCGGCGGCGGCGGCCAGAGCTTCGTGCAGTACCGCCTGAACGGCTATTCGACCTGGGAGCAGATCAACCACTTCACGTCGTTCGAGACGTCGTCGCACAACGCGCACGACATCGTGATCGGCAGTCTCTACAGCGGCTACTTCCGTTTCGCCGGAAGCATCTGGCAGAAGGTCAACGGCACGCTCGCCGACATCTCCGTCGCTGCCGACGGAACCATGTGGGGCGTCGACACGAACGGCGTGATCTATGGCTACGACGGCACCAACTGGAACGTCAAGCCCGGCCCGGCACTCGCGAAGATCTCGTGCGGATCGGGGAGCTTCGTCGCCGGGATCGATACGAGCGGAAATATCCAGTATCTCTACGCCGGCGTCTGGACCAAGATCACGAGCCCCAAGGTTGCGGCGATGATCGACGTCGCGATCGGTGCGGACGGGACGCTCTGCGTGGTCGCCGCCGACAACAGCGCGTACGCGCGCGTCCAGCCACTCGACTGGGTCCAACTCCCGGTCTCGCTCGCCCAGATCGACGCCGCCGATCAGTATCATCTGTGCGGCGTGACGCCCCTCGACTCGAGTCAGAAGAACCACCTCTGGCAAGGAACGGCCGGTTCGATCCTCGACCGGCACGCGGAACGGATCGCGCAAGCGGCGCGCCACCCGCGACAACGCCCCGCAGGTTAGACGGCTAGGCGGTCCAGTCGAGCATCGCTTCCCGCTCGGGTTTCGGGAAGGCTTCCTTGGACTTGATCGCCTCGACGTACTTGCGTTTGCCGGCGCGGTTGCCTTTGCCGAGCATGGTGCCGCCGACCAGCCGATCGCGCCAGAAGAACAGCGAGCGATACCAGCCCTTCTCCTCGTCGATCTTGCGGACGAGTTCGATCTCCGGTTGGATCTCCGGCGAGAGGCCGAACTGCGTGATCGTCTGCCCCTTGAAGAGCATCGACGAATACTCCGGCACGTCGTGGTACGGCTCCGAACCGCCGATCATATTGAGCGCGACCACCTTGCCGTGCGCTCCCGCATTGTTCCACGTTCCCATGCGATAGCGCATCTCGAGCGTCGGATCGTAGAAGTCCGCGATGTCGCCCGCCGCAAAAATGCCGCGTACGTTCGTCTCCATGCGATCGTTGCAGAGGATCCCGTTCTTGCTGACCTCGACGTCGG
>JBEPVY010000084.1:0-9527 GCA_041690835.1 Vulcanimicrobiota bacterium
ATCTCTTCGGCGTCTGGTTCTCGGCCAACGCCGAGATCGCGACCTGGATGGTCGGCCTCGTGATCGCGGCCTTCTACGGCACCGATCTGAAGAGCGCGATCGTCGGCATCACGATCGGCAACGTCGTCGGCTTCGGCCTGCTCGGCGTGCTCTCGATCCTCGGGCCGAAGTACGGTTCGCCGCAGATGGTCGTCTCGCGCCTGGCCTTCGGCCGCTACGGCAACTTCCTCCCGGCGTTCTTCGCCTTCGTCGCCGGGATCGGCTGGTTCGCGATCAACACCATCTTCGGCGCCTACGCGCTCGAATCGATCACCGGCCTCAACTATTTCATCAGCCTCGGATTGATGTTGCTGTTGCAGATCGCGCTGGCGGTCTACGGCTATAACCTGATCCACGTCTTCGAGCGCGTCTCGATGTGGTTGCTCGCGGCCGGCTTCACCCTGCTCCTGGTCGTCACGTTCCAACACGCGAACATCGCGGCACCGTTCAACGCGCACGCGCCGATCGCGCTCGGCGGTGCGTTCGCCGGGTTCATCATGGCGACGGCGCTGGCTTTTTCGTACGCGACCGGCTGGATCCCGGCCGCCGCCGACTACTCGCGCTATCTGCCGAAGGCGAGCGATCCGCGCGCGGTCGCCTGGTATGCGTTCCTCGGTTGCGCGGTGCCGTGCATCGTGCTCGAGATCCTCGGAGCCGCGACCGTGAGCGCGTTGCCGCAGGTGGACTTCTCGACCAAGCTCCCGACCGATGCGATCTCGATCTTGCTCGGCTCGGGCCTGATCGCGAAACTCGTGCTCGCGACCGTAGTACTAGGAACCTTGACGGCAAACTGCATGAACCTCTACTCGGGTGCGCTCGCGGCGCTCGTCGCGTTCAACGTCGATGTGAAGCGTTGGATCGCGGCGCTCGCGGTCGGCGTGGCCGGCGCGTTGATCTCGACCGGCGGCGGCCATCCGGAGCAGATGGCCGATGCCTACAGCAACTTCTTGCTGGTGCTCGGCTATTGGGCGTCGCCGTGGGCGGCCGTTCTGCTGGTCGATTGGTGGCAACGTGGTTCGCGGTTCGGCGACGTGCTGAACCAGCCGAACTGGCGCCCCGGAATCGTCGCCTGGATCGTGGGCCTGGTCGCGTCGATCCCGTTCTGGAACCAGTTGCTCTATACGGGCCCGTTCGCAAAGGCGTATCCGCAGTTCGGCGATCTCTCGTACTACGTCGGCTTCATCGTGGCCGGCCTCGCGATGCTCGTGCTCGTGCGCGTCAAGCGCACCGCACCACTCACCACAAAAGGATAGTATGTTAACTGTCGACCACGTGCGCAAAGACTTCGGCAAGGTCCGAGCCGTCGGCGACGTCAGCTTCGAGATCCCGACCGGCATAACGTTCGGGCTGCTCGGCCCGAACGGCGCCGGCAAGACCACCACGATGCGGATGATACTCGGCATCCTCACGCCGGATAGCGGCACCGTGACCTGGAACGGCAAGAAGGTCGACGGCACGATGCGTCGCCGGTTCGGTTACCTACCCGAAGAGCGGGGTCTCTACGCCAAGATGAAAGTGCGCGAGCAGATCTCGTTCTTCGGCCGCCTGCACGGCATGGTCGAACCGGAGATCACGGCGCAGACCGGCGCTTGGATCGAGCGCCTCGACATCGGAGAGTACGCGGATCGGCCCTGCTCCGAACTCTCGAAGGGTAATCAGCAGAAGGTCCAGGTCGCCTGCGCGGCCGTCCATCGGCCGGAGTTCCTGATCCTCGACGAACCGTTCTCGGGGCTCGATCCGGTCAACGCGGACATGCTGCTCGCGATCTTCAACGATCTCAAGGCGGCCGGCACCACGCTGGTGCTCTCCTCGCATCAGATGTGGCAACTCGAAGCGCTCTGCGAACGCTTCTGCATCATCACGCAAGGCGAGAATCGCGCGTCCGGGACGCTGGCCGACCTGCGCGCCGCTTGGGCGACCCGCGTCTTGCGGGTCGCTCCGGGAAGCACCGCCGTCCGCGCGGTGCTGGACCGGGTTCCCGGCGCGTCGTTCGTCACGACCGATCGCGATTCGGTCGACTACTCGGTGCCGGTCTCGACCGACTACTCCGAAGTGTTACGATCGCTGGTCGGCGCCGATGCGATCGTCCGCTTCGATGCGATCGAACCTTCGCTCCACGACATCTACATCAAGACCATCAGTGAGGTGGCGTAATATGAACGAGTTCGTCGTCGTCTATTCCGCCGAGCTGATGCGACGCGTCAAGTCGCGTCCGTTCCAGATCGGCCTGATCATCGGCATCATCGGCATCGTCGCGTTCATGAAGATGCCGAGCTTCATCGGCGGCGCCTTCAACGGCAACGATACGCGCATCGTCATCGCCGGCGAACCCGCGCTGACGGCCCGCGCAAAAGCCGTCCTGGCCCACGACTACAAGATCGTCGGCGTTACGACCGATACGACCGCTCCCGATGCCGCCACCTTGAAGGCGCGCAACCTCGACGCCTGGGTCGCCTTGTCCGATGCGAAGGCTCTCCACGTGACCGTCTATGCGAAGGATCCCGGCAAGGGCTGGAACTCCATCGGGCGAGCCCTCGCGCCCAAGGTCCCGGTCGAGGTCAAGTCGATCGGTTCGCACTTCGCGGACGCCAACGCCGCGGATGCCGCGCAGGCGGTGGCGTTCACGATGCTGTTCTTCCTCTACATGCTGATCCTGATCAACAGCCAACTCGTGATGAGCGCGGTCGCCGAAGAGAAGACCAGCCGGATCGCGGAACTGCTGATCGCGACCATCTCGCCCGTTCCACTGCTCTACGGCAAGATCGCGGTCGCGACCACGCTCGCGCTGCTCCAGATGGTGATCTGGATCGGCGTCGGCGTACTGCTCGGCGTCAGCGATGCGAGCGCGACCGCGGCCGCAGGCCCGGCGGGTGCGTCGTCGGTTCACGGATTCGACCTGAGCGGAATCCTGGCGGGCGCCGTAACGCCGGTAGAGGCGATCTCGTTCCTCATCCTGTTCCTCCTCGGGCTCCTACAGCTCTCGACATTGTTCGCCGGGCTCGGCTCGCTGATCAATCGCACCGAAGATATCGGCAGCATCTCGATGCCGTTGGTGATCCCGGTCGTCGGCGCGCTCTTCATCGCGATGGCCGCCCTCGGCATGCCGAATGCGCCCTGGGTGGTCGCGACTTCGTTCGTCCCGATCCTCGCGCCGTTCGTGATGTTCGCGCGCATCGCGGTCAGCGACGTCCCGACCTGGCAGATCGTCACGTGCGTCGCGATCAACGTGCTTGCGCTCTGGGCGATCGCGCAGATCGCCGGCAAGCTCTATCGTGTCGGCATGCTGCTCTACGGCCGCGCGCCGAGCCTCAAGCAAGTCTGGCACGTGCTCCGCACGTAATGCCGCTGATCCTCGTCGCGACGCCGCTCGGGAACCTGCGCGACATGACGCTGCGCGGTCTCGATGCGCTGCGCGACTGCGACCTGCTCGTCGCAGAGGACACGCGCGTCGCGATGCGCCTCCTGAACGCGCTCGCACTGCCGGGCAAAGAGATCTGGTCGTACCGCGAGCAGAACGCCGAGAGCGTAACGGCCGGGATCCTGGAACGCGCGCGCACCCAGAACGTCGTGCTCACGACCGATGCGGGTATGCCCGGTATCTCGGATCCGGGGAGCGATCTGGTCGCGGCCGCTCGGCGCGAAGGCGTCGCGGTCGACGTGCTTCCCGGTGCGAGTGCGGCCCTCGGCGTCGCGGTGCTTTCGGGGTTCGATCTGCGCCGGTTCGTCTTCGAGGGCTTCCCGCCGCGCGCCAGCGGTGCGCGACGGGATGCTTTTCGGATGGCGTTCGGGAGCGGTGCGACGACGCTCTGGTACGAATCGCCCCAACGGATCGCGGCGACCCTGCGCGATCTCGAAGCGGTCGCACCGGCGGCCCACATCTTCCTGGTCCGCGAGTATACGAAGCTTCACGAACAGCAGATCCTCGGCACCGCCGCCCAGGTCGGAGCCGAGCTCTCCGACCCGATCCGAGGCGAGATCGCCTTTGCGGTGGCGCCCCAGGAGCCGGCCCGGCCGGTCGCCCCGGCAGGCGTCGACGTCGCCATCGACCGCCTCTTGGCCGAGGGGGTGCCGGTCGCCGATATCGCGCGATCGCTCGCAGAACGAGGCCTCGGCGAGCGCCGCGACCTGTATGCGCGCGCGGTCGAGCGCAAGCACGCACAGAGGGAGAGCGCCAACCCTAAGAGGTAAAGACGGAGCATCCCTATGAGCGACCGTCCTTTTTACGTCACCACCCCGATCTATTACATCAGCGGCGATCCGCATATCGGCCACGCGTACACCACCGTGGTCGCGGATGTGCTCGCCCGGACGGCTCGCACGCGCGGCGACGCCCACTTCCTGACCGGCACCGACGAGCACGGCCAGAAGGTCGCCGACGCGGCCCGCGCCGCCGGCAAGACGCCGCAGGAGTGGTGCGACGAACTCGTCCCGCGCTGGAAGGCGCTCTTCGCGCTCTACCACGTCGAGTACGACGACTTCATCCGCACCACCGAACCGCGCCACGAGCGCGTCGTCCAGAAGATCTTCGAGCGGCTGCGCGAGAGCGGCGACGTCTATCTCGGGAAGTACGAAGGCTGGTACTGCGTCCAAGACGAGACCTTCTGGCTCGAGTCCAAGCTCGTCGACGGCAAGTGCCCGACCTGCGGACGCGCCGTCGAGTGGCTCTCCGAAGACGACTGGTTCTTCCGTCTCTCCAAGTATCGCGATCGACTGATCGCCTATTTCCGCGAAAACCCCGACTTCGTGCGGCCGCGCTCGGTCTACAACGAGATGATGGCGTTGCTCGAAGAGGGACTCGACGATTTCTCGATCTCGCGCACCAAGTTCGACTGGGGGATTCCGATCCCGGGCGGCGGCGGCGTGATCTACGTCTGGTTCGACGCGCTCCTCAATTACATCACGGCGCTCGGCTGGTCCGACGAAGACGCGCTCTTCAAGAAGTTCTGGCCGGCGACGGTCCAGTTGGTCGGCAAAGAGATCGCCCGCTTCCACACGATCATCTGGCCGGCCGTTCTGTGGGCGATCGGCGAGGAGGCGCCGCAGCAGGTCTTCGCGCACGGCTGGATCACGCTCGACGGACAGAAGATCGGCAAGTCGCTCGGAAACGCCGTCGATCCGATCGCGCTCGCGGAGAAGTTCGGAGCGGATTCGCTCCGGTATTTCCTGCTCCGCGAAGCGCCCTTCGGTAGCGACTTCTCGTACAGTGAAGAGAAGATCGCCCAGCGTCACAACAACGATCTCGGCAACGATCTCGGCAACTTGATGCGCCGCTCGCTCGCGATGCTGGCGAAGTACCGCGAGGGCGTCGTGCCGGCGCGCGATCCCGACTCGGCCTTCGCCGCGCGCTTCGCTTCGCTCCCGGCGACGGTTTCCGAGAAGATCTTCGCGCTCGACTTCCGCGGCGCATTGGAGTCGGTCTGGGAACTGGTGAGCGCCCTCAACCGCGCGATCGACGACCGGAAACCGTGGACGCTCTATAAAGAAGAGCGGCATGCCGAGCTGGACGCGCTGCTCTACGATCTCTGCGAAGGGCTGCGCTGGCTCGCCGTGCTGCTCGCACCGGTGATGCCGGAACGCTCCCGCGAGATCTGGCGTCAGCTCGGCGCCGCCGGCGCGATCGACGCGGACTGGGAGCAGACGCTGGTCTGGGGCGGACTCGCCGCCGGCACGCAGACGCATCCTGCCGACGCGCTCTTCCCCCGGATCGAACTCGTCCCGACGTGAGCGTCCAGCTCCGGCCGCGCAACGTGATCCGCGCGTTCAACGCGCTCACGTTCGTCGTCGCAGCGATGGCCGTCGCCCTGCGCGTTCCGCACGATCCTTCGCTCGCGCGCATGGACGTGCGCATCCTGGTCGGCGTCGCGGTCGTCCTGGTCGCGATCGCGGTGCGCTACAGCGTGCCACTGCGCGGCCTGCGCGGCAAGCGTCAGACGACCGAGGACTCCGTCTCGCTCGACCTGCCGATCACGCTCTCGCTCTTCATCGTCGCGGGCGGCGCGGCCGCCGCGATCGCTACGCTGATCGGCTTCCCGCTCTCGCGCCTGTTCCGCCGCCGCGCGGACTGGCTCGCGCTGGCCTTCGGCGGCGGTTCGCGCGCGATCTTCTTCCTGTTCGGCGATGCGTTCCGCGCGCACATCCCGGCGAGCGCCTTCGACTACACGCCGCAGGCCGTCTTCGGCTTCATCGCGATCATGATGCTGGCGCTGCTCGCCTTCGTCTATCTGTGGCATCTGCCGACGACCGCCTGGCGCGAGAAACAGCCGCTCGAACGGCTTTGGAACCGCTACCTGCGCGACCGGCATCTGTGGGGTCTACTCGCCGTCCAAGCCATCTGGGCGTACGCGTGCTGCGAGTTCATGCTCCGCGCGGGCGCACTCTACGGTCTGCTAGCGTGGCTGCCGATGCCGACGCTGGCGGTGATCGGGCGCTCGCTCTATCTCGCGCGCAGCGAGAACGCGCGACTGCGCATGACTCGCGATGCGATCACCGCGATGTTGGTAGAGCGCGATCCGATCCCGCAGATCAACTCGGTGGTGGCCGCTTCGCTCGGCGGCTCCGCCCGCGAGACGGTGCAAGTGCTGGCCACCATCGGCCGCGACGCCGAGTGGCGCGTGGTCACCAGCATCGGTCCTCCGCGCGATGCGGAGTTCGACGGCCTGCGGGCCGCCGCGGTCCGTCGCCTAACCGACCGGCGGGGCGGCTGGCTCGCAAGCGAAGACGGCGCGCGTTCGGTCATCGCGGCCGGTGCCTACGACGAGAACGGTCACTTGATCGGCGCGATCTGTGCTCTGCGGTACGCCCGCGACGGCCGGATCGGCAATCCCGAGAAGCTCGTGAAGACGGCCCGCGAACTTGCGCCACTCCTGCGCGATCTCGGCAACATCCAGCGCGCGCAAGACGCCGCCGAGATCGACGGGCTCACGCAACTGGCGAACCGCTCGACGATCTTGGACTACGTGCGAGCCACGCTCGAAGGCGAACCGGCAGAACCGGGCGCGCTGCTGTTGCTCGACATCGATCACTTCAAGGCGATCAACGATCACCTCGGACATCTGGCCGGCGATCGTTGTCTACGCACGGTCGGCGAGATCGTCGCGCGCAACGTCCGCGACGGCGACCGGGCCGGGCGCTTCGGCGGAGAAGAATTCTTGGTGGTGATGCCGCGCGCGACGAGCGAGATGGCGCTCGCCGTCGGCGAGCGATTACGCGCCGGCATCGAGGGCTGCGGACTCTATCACGGCGACGGCACGCCGGTCACGTGTTCGGTCGGCGTCGCGACGCTCGAGGTCGGCGAGTCGCTCGAGAGCGCGCTCGCTCGCGCCGATCGCGCCCTCTACGCGGCCAAGCGGAGCGGACGCAACAAGGTCGTCGAACTGATCGCATGATCGACAGCCACGCCCACGTCCACGACAAAGCCTTCGACGAAGACCGCGCCGCGACGGTCGCGCGCGCCCGCGCTGCCGGCGTTACCGCGATGCTCACGGTCGGTTGCGACCTCGCGGACAGCGAGCGCGCGATCGCGTGTGCGCGCGAGTACGGCCTGCGCGCCTCGGTCGGCATCCATCCGCACGAGGCGAAGGATGCGCCTGAAGATATCGCCGCGGCGTTCGCGCCACTGCTCGCCGATCCGAGCGCGATCGCGATCGGCGAGACCGGGCTCGACTACTACTACGACCACAGTCCGCGCGATGCGCAAGCGCGCGTCCTACGCGCGCAGATCCGAATCGCTCGCGAACGCGATCTCCCGCTGATCTTCCATCATCGCGATGCATTCGAGGACTTCCACGCGATCCTGCGCGAGGAGTTCGTGCCGGGCATGCGCGGAGTGATCCACTGCTTCACCGGCGATACGGCGCAAGCGAAGATCTACGTCGACGAGTTCGGGCTCAGGCTCGGCATCGGAGGCGTCCTCACGTTCAAGACCGCCGAGGGTCTGCGCGAAGCCGTGCGCGCGGTCGGGCTCGCGCCGCTGATCCTCGAGACGGACTGTCCGTATCTCGCGCCGATCCCTCACCGTGGCAAACGCAACGAGCCCGCATTCGTCGCTGCTACGGCAGCGAAGATCGCGGAGACGCTCGGCCTGCCGCTCGACGACGTACTCGCGAGCACCGACGCTACGTCGCGCGCCCTTTTCGACCTTTGACCGCGGCCCGAGCCACCTTGCGGCGTGGTAGCGCGATGTCGACCTCTCCGACTTTGTAGACGCGCTTGGGGAACGGCCGATCCGTTTCTTGGCAGTAGGCGATCCAATCCGCAACGGCATCCAACACGTTAGCACGCGCCTGCGGAATCGAGCGTCCGAGCGACCAGACGTTTTCAAGGTCCGGAATCATCGCCGACCAACCGCCATCGGCCGCCTGTTCGTAGATCACGGCATATTTGCTCATCGAATACCAGCCTTCTTGAAAATGCTCCGAAGCGTTCCCGTCGGAACCTCCTTATTCTTGCCATGTCGCGGAATCTGTACCTGGACCCCGGCCCGGTTCGCATACACGTCATGACGTCCACCCTGGTAGACCAACCAAAACCCATGCGCGGTAAGACGCCGGCGCATTTCGCCGTTCGTCACGTATTCCACCGAGCTTCGAATGCGTCGTGGCAGCGCCCTCGTGGAGCCTGCACGAGCGTTCCCCAGTCGCTCTGATCCAGCGCGCCATATGTGGCGTTGGCACTGCCTACCCAGACGTCGTCGCCCGCGATCGCGAACTTCTCCGTCGCATCGGTCGAGCGTACCTCGACGCCGGCACGTTCCATCGCCGCGATCGCAAGCGCTTCGCGCGGATTCTTCGCGAGATCGCGCGCGTTGACCAATAACCGGACGATCGCGCCCGCTCGGGCCGCGCGTTCGAGCGCGCCCGAGATCGGCCCGTTGCCGAACGACTCGGTCTCGACGTCGATCGCGTCGCCGGCCTTCGCACGCGCGAGCAACTGCATTTCGAGCGCCAGGGCGTCGCCCTTGGTCGTCGCGACCGCAGGATCGTTCGCAAGATCGTCGCGGAGGATCGTGTCGCCGCCGCGGTCGAGCCAGTTGCAATCGTCGAGATAGGTCACGCCGTCTGCGGTCAACGCCTTGGTGTGGACGGCATCGCCGACGCGCGCGTCCGCGCCGTCGCGCGCGAGCCGGGCGACCATCAGCGCGTTCAGCCGCGCGAGCCCACCGGCGCGGTACGGCGAGGCTTCGACCCGCACGACCACCCGCGCACCCCGGCGCGCGGCCGCGTCGAGCGCGGCGAAAACGCGGCCCGGATGGAGGAGGTAGGCCGAGAACTCGACCGAGCGCGCGGAGGCGAGCGCGGCCAGCACGTCGGCGGTCGAAGCGAGCGAGAGCATCCCGAGGCCCTATCCCGACAAACGTCGCCCGCGACAAGCCCCCCACCGCTAGAACAGAGGCCCGCCGTGCCTCGGGGAGAAGCAGAGTCGCCCACGCTTATGGCCACTTCCACACCCGACCGCCCGCCGCAGAGCGATAAAGGCGCCTTCGTCCGCGA
>JBEPVY010000085.1:0-9472 GCA_041690835.1 Vulcanimicrobiota bacterium
GTCGACCGACGTCAACGCGCTGCTCGATTCGGGGAACTCCGGCGACGTTGACATCTCGAGCCAGTTGACGTCGCGCTTCGGCGTCCGCATGCTGGTCGATAATTCGCCGTCGGGTTACCTGAAGAGCCACAAAGGGTTCTCGGGCGTCGGGGGCGTCGAGATCGACGACTGCGGACGGCTCGACAGCGTCTCGGTCGGCCCGATCTCGTATACGGATGCGCCGGCCTGCAAGTCGCCGTCGTTCCAAGGCCGGCAGATCTTGGTCGGCTTCGACTTCATCAAGAACTTCAACCTGATCTTCAACTACCCGCAGGCGCAGTTGATCCTGATCCCGCGCAAACAATAAGCGTCGCGCGGCGGCCGTAGAAACGAGAAGAGCGCAGCTTTCGCGGCGCTCTTCGTACATCTGCGGTCGGAGGGACTCGAACCCCCAACCTACAAGTTCGTAGCCTGTTGCTCTATCCAATTGAGCTACGACCGCAAATTTCGCGCACGCGCGCGACCACCCCGAATACGCGATTCGCATCGCGTTCCCTGCCCCAGCGGGGATGTGGCGGAGAGAGAGGGATTCGAACCCTCGATACGACTTTACATCGTATAACGGTTTAGCAAACCGCCGCCTTCAGCCGCTCGGCCATCTCTCCCCGGCGACGGTCGACTATACCACACATCGCGCGTTCGTCCCTAGCGAACGCGCGTGCGACTTTGGTCAGTCGAGCGGGGCGCTCGGGCCGTCGAGGGGCTTCTCTTCCACGAACTCGGCTTGCACCGCGCCGCTCGGGGCGGTGACGATGGGCGTGCTCGCGGGAGCGACCTGCACCGGGACGGCGACCGGGCGCGGACGCGAGAAGAGCCAATCCACGCCGAACGCGCGTCCGGTCGGCAGAACGAAGTTGATCGCCGAGAGGATGAACGTCGCGCCTTCGAGCCCAGACCAGCCCGTCTGGCTACCAAAGGTGCCCTGCGCGAGCATGTAGTTCGCGGTCAGGAACATGCCGCCGAGGCCACCCAGGCGCGTCAGGAAGCCGAGCACCAGCAATAGGCCGACGAGCACTTCGCCGACGCGCACGGCTTCGGCGAAGAGGCCGATGTTCGGGCTTACCACGTTGGCGAGAAAGTCGTGGTACGGTCCGGTCGTCGCGCTCAGTCCGCCCGCCACCACCTTGCTCATGAAACCGTCCGGCGGCATGAACTGATCGGCGTGCAAGAACTTGCTCGTGCCGTGCAGCAGCCAAACGACGCCGACGGCGACCCGAAGGACGGCGAGCCAGAACGCGTAGGTACGATTCGACGGTAGCATCAGACGGCTATCTCCTTGGGTTCCGCCAACCGGCGGACGATGGCGGCGATCTCCGCAGCGGCGTTCGGTCGGGCAATTTCGCGGATGGCGGCTTCCATCCGCTCGGTCTTGGCCGGATTCTCGATCAGATCGCGGACCGAGCGCTCCAGCTCGGCCGGGGTCTTCGCCCGGACGGCCGCCCGGTGCTCGGTCAGATAGCGTACGTTCCGTTCCTCCTGACCCGGCAGCGGCTTGAACAACACCATCGGCACGCCCGCGACCAGGGCCTCGGCGGTCGTGAGACCGCCCGGCTTCGTCAGGAGCACGTCGGCGGCATGCATGTACTCGTGCACGTTGTCCACGAAGGGGAGCACGCGCACCGGATAATCCAGTCCGTGCGCGGCCGCCAGCACGCGCGTCCGGAGCTTGGCGTTGCGGCCGGCGATCACGACCGCACAGACCGGTTCCCGCGAGCCGGAGAGCGCGTCCATCATCTTGACGATCGGACCCATGCCGAGCCCGCCGCCCATCATCAGCACGATCTTCCGGTCGGCGGGTAGATCGAGCCGTTCGCGCAGCGCCTTGCGGGACTCGGCGGTGGCGCCGAAGCGCGGATCGACCGGAATTCCGGTCACCGCGATCCGTTCCGGCGACACCCCGCGCGCGACCATGATGTCCCGCATCGCATCGGTCGCGACCGCATACGCATCGACCTCGGGATGGATCCAAAAGGCATGCACCGCGAAATCCGTCACGACCCCGACGACGGGTGGCGCGTCGGCGTATGCCCGTTTATACTCGACCATCGCGCCGCACGGAAAGGCGTGCGTGCATACGACCACGTCCGGTCGCTCACTCTGCAATAACTCACGCAGATTGCCGGCGGTGAACTGGTGGGCCCAGAGACGGAACGGTCCGACCTCGGTCGCGCGCTCGGCCCGACGATACATGTAGCCATACATCTGCGGAATGGTCTTGACCATCTGCAGGTAGCCCTCCGAGACCATCCGCGACATCGCGAGGGCCGCATACTCGTACGAGTCGACGACCGACGTGCGCACGTCCGGATCGCGCTCGCGCAGCGCCGCGACCACGGCGTTTGCGGCCGCGACGTGGCCGACGCCGACGTTGGCCGAGAGAAAGAGGACGTTGATTAGTTGGCGCTCTCCTCGCCTTCGCCGGCCTCTTCGGCGAAGAGCAGAAACTCGTCCAGGATCTCTTGCGCGAGGCCCTCGTCGTCGAGCAAGTTGCCCTCGACGTCCGTCACGATGAACTCCTGTTCGTCCTTGGCTTCATCTTCGTACATCAACACGGTGTAGATCTTGCCGTCGTCGGGATCTTCGAGCGTGCCGACCACCTCGAACGGCAATTCCTTGCCGTCCTTGGTCTCGATCATCAGCACTTCTTTCAGTTCGAGCGGGCCGTGGTCGTGGCCGTGGTCGTGGCCATGCGCGTGATCGTGCGCGTGGTCGTGGTCGCCGTCGTGTTCGCAGCCGACCTTGTGGCTGGACTCCCCGTTGTTCGAACCCATGATGTTCCTCTCGATCCTGTTATTTCAGATACTTGGCGACGTTGGCGTTGTGTTCGGCCAGCGTCTTCGCGAAGGCGTGGTGGCCGTCGCCTTTGTAGACATAGTAGAGATACTCGGAGCTCTCCGGATTGAACGCCGCATCCAGGGATGCCTTGCCCGGATTGGCGATCGGCGTGGGCGGCAGGCCGGAATACTTGTACGTGTTGTACGGCGAGTCGATCGCGAGGTCCGCGAACGAGAGCGCCGTCTTGTGCTCCGGGAGCGCGTACTCGATGGTCGCGTCGACCTCGAGCGGCATCCCGATCCGCAGACGGTTGTAGTACACCCCGGCCATCAGGGGTCGCTCCGAGTCGGCTTTGGCCTCGCGCTCGATCAGCGATGCGACCGTGACGACTTGCGGGACGGTCATGTGCAAGGCCTTCGCTTTGGCCGCCGCGTTCGGCGGGAGTTCCAAGGCGAACTGATCGGTCAGCAACTTCTCGACCGCGTCGGCCGACGCATCGGTCGGCACCAGATAGGTCGACGGGAACAGGAAGCCTTCGTGGCCTTTGAAGGCGCGCTCGAAATCGTCCGCCGATCCCAGATGCGCATCCGCCAGCCGCGCGGCGATCTCTTTGGCGGTAAAGCCCTCGGGGATGGTCACCCAGACCGCGACCTGCGCGCCGCCACTGCGGAGCTGATCGAGCACGCCCTGCTCGGTCAGATGCGCATCGAACTTGTACTCGCCGGCGTGCACGTCCGTATCCGCGTGCGTCAACTTTGCCAGCAGGCGGAACGCGAACGCATTGCCGATCACGCCCTTGTCGGCCAACACCGCGGTGATATCCGCAAATGACGACCCGCGCGGGATCACGACGTGCGTCGGCGTCGCCGGCTCGGACGTCGAACGAAACGCGATCTCGTAGAACCATCCGCCCGCGATCAGCACGACCGCGAGCACGGCGCCGATCGCGCCCGCCACGACGCGACGCATCAGCGGCCCTGGCTTTCGCGCCGGCGGCGCGCGAGGAAGCTCTCCAGGATCAGCGCGGCCGCCATCTTGTCGACGACGGTCTTGCGCTTCGCACGCGAGACGTCCGCGGCGATCAAGGTTTTGGTCACTTGGGCGGTCGTCATCCGTTCGTCCACGCGATGGATCGTACCCGGAAAGACGCCGCGCAAGGCGGTCACGAAGGCATCCATTTTCTCGGCCGCGATACCGCGCTCGCCGGAGAGCGAGACCGGATCGCCGACGACCAGTTCGCGCGCGCCGTAGGATTCGACATACTCGGTGATACGCGCGAAGTCGGCCCGAAGATTCGTGCGCTCGATCGTCCCGACCGGCAACCCGAAGGTGCCGCCCGGGTCCGAGATCGCGATCCCGATCCGCTTGCTGCCTACATCCAACGCCATCACGCTCACGGCTTGGCTCTTACGAACTCGGCCGCGTGCGCTCCCGCTCGCAGGCGCCGCCCGACGTGGTGCGAGATCAGCCGGTCGACCGCGATGGCGACCCGCGGGCGGGCCACCAGGGCCGCCCCGCCGCCGCGCGGGGCGCCGATGGCGGCCAGGTTCGCGACGTCGTCGGCGTCCAGCTCCAGGGCCTCGCGCCAGCTCTCGCGGCACTCCGAGCCCGCGAACGACCCATGGTCCTCATCCAACCAGGCGCCGCGGCCGTCCAGCGCCTTCCCGCAGCGCGCGCAGCGGTCGGCGGGCGGCGCCACCCCGAGCGCGTCGAGCAAGCGGAGTTGGAAGCGCGGTAACAGGCCGGTCGGGTCGGCGCTCTCCGCCAGGGCCGTCAAGGCGCCGGAAAGCAGGGCGTAGACATCGGGCATCGGCAGGTCGGGCTCGCAGAGCGCTTCGATCGTCTCGAGCATGACGCTCGCGGCCGCGAACGCACCCGGCTCGACGATCCAGCGCGACGTCACCAGATCGGCACCCACGATGATGTCGAGATTGCGTCCGCGATGGAGCGTGAGCGCGCTCTCCGAGCCGAACTCCAGGCGTCCGGCGAGATGGCTCTTGGCACGGCGCACGCCCTTCGCGACCGCGTCGAGCTTGCCGCGCTCGTCGGTGAAGAACGTCACGATCTTATCCGCTTCGCCGAGATTACGCGCGCGGAGCACGATGCCGCGCGCTTTGTAGGCGCGGAGTTGGCTCACGCCGCGGGCCTATTTTCCGAGCGCGTGCGGGCCGAACGACTCCGGCAGCAGATGCGCGAGGGTCGTACGGACCGGTTCGCCCGGGCCGGTATACGTCACCGGAAGGGCCGGTCCGAACTCTGCGATGAACTGCCGGCAGGCTCCGCACGGCGCGGTCGCGATTCCGGCCGGGCCGGCGATCGCGATGCCGGTGAAACGGCGTAGCCCCTGTGCGACCGCGGTCGTCAGCGCGTTGCGCTCCGCGCAGATGCCCAAGCCGTAGCTGGCGTTCTCGACGTTGCAGCCGGTGACGATGGTGCCGTCCTCCGCGCGCACGGCCGCGCCCACGGCGAAGTTGGAGTACGGCGCGTAGGCATGGGCGCGAGCGGCCTTGGCCGCTTCGAGCAGTTCGTCAGTCGGCATCCTCGGTCTCCTCGATCTCTTCGATCTCGCTATCGTCGCCGCCGGCGTGCTTGTTGCGGCCGTTACTCGAATACACGTGCACCGCCATGATCCGGCGGCCGCGCGTGCGGTCCACCCGCAAGCGGGTGTGTGCGTCGGCATCGATCTCCTCGCCTTCGACCGGCAGGCGCCCGAACAGACCGACGGTGTAGCCGCCGATCGTCTCGAACTCTTCGGTCGGCAGACGCGTGCCGAGCTTGGCGTTGACGTCTTCGATATTGACGCCGGCGTCGACCACCGCCTCGTTCTCATTGACGATCCGGATCGGCTCCTGTTCGTCCTCGTCGTGTTCGTCGCGGATCTCGCCGACGATCTCTTCGAGCAGGTCTTCCATCGTCACCAGGCCGGCGGTGCCGCCGTACTCGTCGACCACGATCGACATCGAGAACTTGTCCCGTTGCATCTCGCGCAACAATTCGGCGATCTTCTTGGTCTCGGGGACGTGCGAGACGTGCCGCATCAACGAGCGCAGCGACGACTGCGCGAGGGTCCCGTTGGAGAGCGCGATCAGCAGTTCGCGATCGTGTACCACGCCGACCACATCGTCTTTCGACTCCTGATAGACCGGAAGCTTGGAGTAGCCTTCCGCGATCACCAGGTCCAGCGCGCGGCGCGGCGACTCGTCGATCGAGGCGGCCACGATCTCGGGGCGTGGGGTCATGACCTCGCGCACGATCGTGTCGCCGAACTCGATGATCGAGTGGATCATCTCGCGCTCCTGCTCTTCGATCACGCGCTGTTCGGCGCCGACGTTGACCAGCGTGCGGATATCTTCTTCGGTCACGAAGATCTGATGCGCGTTCTTCACGCCGAGCGGGCGTAGCAGCAGGTCGCGCAAGAATTGGAAGAACGCCACCAGCGGGTTCAACACCCACGCGACGACGCGCATCATCGGCGCGAGCCGTAGGGCCCAACGATCGCCGTCGGAGACCGTAACCGTCTTGGGGATGATCTCGCCGAAGAGCAGGATGACGAACGTCATCACCGCCGTCGAGATCAGGGCCGCGTCCGGGAAGCCGAGCTGGATGAACAGATAGGTCGCAAGCGAATCCGCGCCGAGCAGGACGATCGTGTTGCCGATCAGGACCGTCGTCAGGAACCGGTTCCGATCGTCCAGGATCTTGAGCAGCGGCTTCGAGTGCTTTACGCCGCGGTCGACCATCCCGCGCACGCGCAGGCGCGACACGGAGATCAGGGCGCCCTCGGAAGCGGCGAAGAATGCGGCTGCAAAGACCAGCACCACCAGGGCGGCGATCTGCAGATCTTGCGCTTGGGTCATGAGGTGGCCCCCTGGGTCACCGGCGGACCAGGGGGCTCGTGGGGTCGGGGTGGGGTCGTGTTCGACAAAGCCGGGCCATTATAGCACACCGTGCGCGTGCACGAGGAGATAGACCGCGAGGGCGACCAGCGAGCCCAGAATCGCCCCCCAGATGACCTCGAAGACCGAGTGGATCTTGGCCTCGACCCGCGACTGGGCGACCAAGGCCGCGATCAGGTACCCCAGAAGCGCCGGCAAGGGCTGCTGGTAGAGCATCGCGAGGAGGGTGGCGGCCGCGAATGCCAGCGCCGCATGGCCACTAACGGCACCGCCTTGGAGGGCGGATCCGCGCCCGGCCCAGGCCTTGGCGATGATCGTCAGGATGGCGGCGACCGCGAGGGCGATCAGGGCCACGTTGGCAGGCACCGCCTGGACGGCCGCAAAGACGCTCGCGCCGCCGCTCGTGATGCCCTGATAAAAGACCAGGTAGCCGACCACCACGGCCGCGCACGAAGCGATCAGCACGGCGCCCGCGGCCGCGTCCTTGGCCGTCTTAGCGAGCGGATGGTGGGCGACGGTGAGCAGATCCACGATCGCCTCGATCGCGGTATTGACCAGTTCGAGCGCGAGCACCAACGCGATCAGGATGATCACGGCGATCACGTAGAACCGATCGAGCCGCAGGAGCAGCGTCGCGATCAACACCAGGGCCGCGACGACCAGATGGATGCGCATGTTCGCCTGCGTCCGGGCGGCGTACATGATGCCCTCGAAGGCATGATTGAACGAGCGGAGCAGCTTCACGCGAGGTACGGCCAGGGCATGCCGATGGCCGAGGCCAGTCGGCGCTCTTCGGCTTCCATGATCTTTCGCTCGCCGGCCTTCATGTGATCGTGTCCGAGCACGTGGAGGATCCCGTGGATCAGCAGTCGCTCGAGTTCGCGCTGCAACGGCGCATCGTACTCGGCCGCCTGGCGCCGGGCCGTATCGATCGAGATCACGACATCTCCGATCATCCGCTCGACCTCGGCGTGATCGGGCTCGAGCGGAAAGCTCAGCACGTCCGTCGGCGTGTCCTTGCCGCGATGGTCGCGGTTGAGTTCGCGCATCGCGTCGTCCCCGATCAGCGTGAGCGAAAGCGACGAGCCTTCTTCACCGGCCGCCTTCAGCAGGCGCTTTGCGGTCGCGCGCAACGAGCGCCCGTCTACGCCGCTCTTGCGTACGTCGTTGCGGTAATAGATCACGGATCCGCGGCGTACGCACGTACGATGATGTTCACGAGCGGGTGACGTACGATGTCGCTCTCGGTCAGTTCGACCACGCCGATCTCGTCGATCCCGCCGAACCGGCGGGGCACTTCGGGCAGTCCGCTGTGTGCTCCGCGCGGCAGATCGATCTGGGTGACGTCGCCCGTCACGACCATCGTCGAGCCCTCGCCCAAGCGCGTGAGGAACATCTTGAGCTGTTCGCGGGTCGCGTTCTGGGCTTCGTCCAGGATGACGAACGCGTCGGCGAGCGTGCGTCCGCGCATGAACGCGAGCGGCGCGATCTCGATCGTTCCGCGTTCCAGATATTTCGCGACCACGCCATCGTCGATCAGTTCGGCGAGCGCGTCGTAGAGCGGACGCAGATACGGGTCGACCTTCTCCTTCACGTCACCCGGAAGAAAGCCGAGCTTCTCACCGGCTTCGACGGCCGGGCGCGAGAGCACGATCCGGCTGACCCGACGCTCCTTGAGCGCGCGCACCGCCATCACCACCGCGAGGAACGTCTTGCCCGTTCCGGCCGGCCCGATGCCGAACGTCAGATCGTGGCTCGCGATCGCGTCGACGAACGTGCGCTGACCGGGCGTGCGGGGTCGGACCTGTTTGCCGCGGTTGGTGCGGATCAACGTGTCGGGCAGATCGCGCGGGATCGGTTCGGAGTTGGCATCGGCGAGCGCCATCGTCACATCGTCGGGCGTGAGTTGCGCACCCCGGATGGCGGCATCGAGCATCCCGCGCACCACGCGGACGGCGCGGATCACCGCGTCTTCGCTCCCGGCGATCACGAGCTTATCCCCGTCCGCCTGCACCGAGACGGCGCAGACGTTTTCGACGGCGGTCAGATTGGCATCGAACGGCCCGAACAAGCGGACGCGATCGTCCAGTCGAGCGAGGTCTAATGTCCGGTGGGTGGCGTCCAGTACGGATTCTCCGATAGGGCTATAGGTCGACCGAGCACTTGGGCGGCGACGATGCCGCGCAAGATGCCCTTGCGTGTTTCGAACAGTCCCTTCAATACCCCGGTTCGATGGGGCGTGACGGCGGCATGCCAGAGCTCGGGGGCCGGAGGAGCAGGCGGCGCCGGAGCGACCGGAGCCACGACTTGGGGAGGCGGGGTCGGACGCATGGGCGCGAGGGGAATCGGGGCGGCGACCGGCCGCGGGGCGGCGCGCTCGGCCTGCTGAACGGCCACCTGTTGGGCGGTCGTCAGTTGAGGATTGGCCTGGACGAGTTGTTGCCTCGAGGCAGCATAGGCGGCTTCGCGTTGCCGGGCGACCATCGCGAGGTAGGCCTGCTTGCGCAGTTCCACCTCGTCCGCCTGCGCCTGGGCAGTCTGCACGTCGGCGATATTGCCCGGCCGGGCGCCGGCAGCAGCCTTCTTGCGAATGCTGTTGACGATGCCCAGACCGACGATGATCACCCAGATCCACGGGCCGATCGAGTCGAGATGCATGCGCTACTTGTTCGGTAGGGTCGGCGGCGAGCCCGGGTCGGGCGCGTCTCCCTCGGCCGATCCGCCGATCGCGCCGCGCATCTCGGTATCCGCCTGGATGTTCT
>JBEPVY010000086.1:0-9405 GCA_041690835.1 Vulcanimicrobiota bacterium
ATGGGCGTGGAGGTCGAATAATGCCGCACGCACATGGTAAACGTTTCCGCAAAGTCGCCGAAGCCTTCGATCCCAAGCAGCTGTTCGAACAGCCCGAAGCGATCGCGCTGGTCAAGAAGAACGCGACCGCCAAGTTCGACGAAACGGTCGAAGCCCACATCCGCCTCGGCGTGGATCCCAAGAAGAGCGATCAGAACGTGCGCGGCACGGTGTTGCTCCCGCACGGCACGGGCAAGACCGTCCGCGTGATCGCGTTCGCCAAGGGCGACAAGGCCAAGGAAGCGGAAGCTGCCGGCGCCGATATCGTCGGCGAAGCGGATCTGATCGAGAAGGTCAAAGCCGGTTTCACCGACTTCGACGTCGCGGTCGCGACGCCCGACATGATGGCTGCCGTCGGTAAGGAACTTGGGCGCGTGCTCGCGCAGAAGATGCCGAACCCGAAGGCCGGAACCGTTTCGGCGAACATCGGTTCGGCAATCAAAGACATCAAGGCCGGTAAGGTCGAGTATCGTCTCGACAAGACCGGGATCGTCCACACGATCGTCGGCAAAGCGTCGTTCGCGGAGAACCAGCTGGCGGAGAACGTCGCCGTGCTGATCGACGCGATCGTCCGCGCCAAGCCGTCGGCCGCGAAGGGCACCTACGTCCGTTCGGTCACGCTGACCTCGACGATGGGCCCGGGCGTCAAGATCGACCCGAACAAACTCAAGACGACCGCGTAAGACCCGCGTCGGTCGAAAGTCGTCTCGAAGAAGGCCCGCCGGGAGAACCGGCGGGCCTTCTTGTTGCCTCAAGTCGTGAAGCTCGGGGCTCTCAACATCGTCGCGTGAGTCTCCGGCGGCCCACTTTAACGATAGATGACGACGTGGTATCCGGTGCCGTTCTTCTCGATCTTGGCGACGTAGCTACCGTCCCGGGCGAGACCGGATCGGACGGCGTGCACGTCCGCGGACGTATAGCTGTACCCGGTGGCTTGCGTTTGGACCTCGCCGCGCACGCGCACGTTCGGATCGGCCGGCAGAAAGAAGGGCCACCAGGCACCCGCTTTTAGGACCTGGCGTCCTTGGCCGTTGAGGGTCACCTCTCTCCAACCCTTCGTGTCCCACGCGCTGTAGACGGTGACGATCACCGTGTGGGCGGTCGCGTTGTGGACGTGGATCGTGGCCGCCGCGGCCGGACGGCCGACCGCGGCGAGGAGTGCGATCGAAGCGACGAGGGAGCAGACGAACGTTCTCATACCTATTCTTTCCATCGGTGCGCGAGTAAGATTGTGCCGGCCTCAGCCGAGCGTGCGGACCTTTCCGGTGTGCAAGTCGTAGAACGCCCCGACGATCGCGATCGTTCCGGCCGCGTGCGCGTCGGCGAGGATATTGGATTGCGCGGTCAGCGCTTTGACGGTCATGCGCACGTTTTCCGCGATGGCGTTGGCGAGCCAGTCGCCGCTCATTCCCTCCGTCGCCTTCGCGGCCGGCTCAATTGCCGTCGCGAGCGCTTGGATGTGACCGGGGAACGTCTCGCCCTTGACGGCCTGCGTCGCCGCTTTGACGGCGCCGCAGGCCGAGTGGCCGAGCACCATGATCAGTTCCGTCTTGAGGACGGCGACCGCGTATTCGAGCGATCCAAGGCCGGTATCGGTTGCGAAGTTCCCGGCGACCCGGACCGTGAACACGTCTCCCGGATCGTGGTCGAAGATCGTCTCGACTGGAACGCGCGAATCCGAACATCCGAGGACGGCGACGAACGGTGCCTGACCGTTGGCGAGTTCGGCGCGTCGCGCCGTCGCCGGCGTGCAATGCGACGTGCCGGCGGCGAAGCGGGCGTTGCCGGCCATCAGCGCGGCCAGGTGGCTTTTCCCGTCCGCTTGGCTCGCCAGCGCGGAGAGCCGTAGCGGGCCCGCATCCAGCGCGAGTGCCGCGAGCCCTGCGCCCGCGCTTAAGAGCGACCGACGTGAGATGGACTGATGCATGAACGCCTCCTTATGTGAGTAGGTCGACTTTGCCGGTGTGGAGATCGTAGATCGCTCCGCAGATCAGGAGTTCGCCGGATGCGACCCCGTCGGCGAGGATGTTGGAGCGCGCGCTTAACGCGGCGACGTTCGCCCGGACGTTCTCGGCGACGGTGTTGGCGGCCCAATCGCCCGGCTTGCCGCGAGTCGCCTCGGCGGATCGAGCGAGTGCATCCGCGAGCCGCCCGATCTGGCCGGGAAAGACCTCGCCGTCGAGCGCAGCGATCGCCGCGTCGGCAGCCCCGCAACCGGTGTGCCCCAAGACCATCACGAGCGTCGATTTTAGCTTCGCGACGGCGAACTCGATCGATGCGAGGCCATCGTCGTTGACGAAGTTTCCGGCCACCCGGACGACAAAGATGTCACCCGGGCCGTGGTCGAAAATCGTCTCGACCGGCACCCGGGAGTCGGAGCAGCTCAGGATCGTGGCGTATGGCGCTTGGCTGAGGGCCAGCTCCGCCCGGTGGGCGGTGGCCTTCTGAGCCACTGGATTCCCATTGGCAAAGCGGACGTTTCCGGCCATCAGGTCGTGAAGATGGTACTTGGGCATAAGCAGTCCGTTCGAGGCGGTTGCGCCGCCCCCCGCCCCCGTGCTATCATCCGCGTGGCTCCAAAGACCGTACCCGGGCGAAAGCTCTTAATCCAAAACTTCCTTAGGACCGTAGCACCCACAGGGTGCGGAGCCCTGAGCGAAGTCGAAGGGTACCGAGGACGTGATACGTGAATCTGCCTGCATTTTGTGCGGAACGAGAAACGAAGCGCCCTCTTACGGCTGGAGGAGCGCTTTTCTGTTTTACAGGGGCTCTCTAAATATGCCAACCGCAAAAAAAGAAGCCGCGGTACAAGAGTTGCGCGACCGGCTCGCCGGTTCGCCGAACTTGTTCTTGACGAATTTCCAAGGGCTGTCCGTCGAGGAGATCACACGTCTCCGCGGCGAGCTGCGCAAAGACGGTAGCACGTACGCCGTCGTCAAGAACACGCTGTTCAAGATCGCTGCCGGTGAAGAACTCACCAAGCATCTCGAACAGTTCCTCTCCGGTTCGACCGGAGTGGTCTTTGCCGGCACGGATCCGGTCGGTCCGGCGAAAGCACTCAAGACGTTCTCCGACACTGCGAAAGCACTCGGCATCAAAGGTGCTTTCATCGACGGCCAGGTCGTGGACGCGAAGCAAGTCAACGCACTTGCCGCGCTTCCCCCGAAGTCGGAACTCATCGCCCGATTGGTCGGCACGCTCTCCAGCCCGATTCGCGGTCTCGTTACCGTGCTTCAGGGCAACCAGAGCGGTCTCGTCCGCGCGCTCAATGCTATCCGCGAGCAAAAACTCGCGCAAGAATCCTAAGGGAGATATCTACGTATCATGGCAGTTGCAGAACTGATCGAATCGATCGACAAACTCACCGTCCTCGAACTCGCGGACCTGGTCCACCAGCTCGAAGATAAGTACGGCGTTTCGGCCGCGGCTCCGGTCGCAGTGGCCGCCGCCGCCGGTGCCGCCGCGGCTCCGGCCGCCGAGAAGACCGAATTCGACGTGATCCTGGCGGAAGCCGGCGCGGAGAAGATCAAGGTCATCAAGGCCGTTCGCGAAGTCACCAGCCTCGGCTTGACGGAAGCCAAAGCGTTCGTCGAGAGCGCTCCGAAGGCCGTCAAGGAAGGCGTCAGCAAGGACGAAGCCGCCTCGATCAAGGCCAAGCTCGAAGAAGCCGGCGCGAAGGTCGAAATCAAGTAGTTTCGACCCTCCTCGGAGAAAAAGACGGCGCTGCTTAAGGGCAGCGCCGTCTTTCTTTTTCGGAGGCACTCGTGAACAACCCCGTCGTTATGCAGGTCGCCATCTACCTCGTCGTCGCCGGCCTGATGGTCTTCCGGTATTCGCGCCCGCAGAAGATGACGATCACGCGGATGTGGGTCGCGCCGATCCTCTTCACTGCCATGACGGCGTTCGCGATCTGGGGCGCGCAGCAGACGAATCCGGCCGAACCGTGGACGATCGTGGTGGCCGTGCTCGGTGGCCTGATACTCGGCGCGCCGCTCGGGATCTTGCGCGGCAAGCACACCAACGTCCGCGCGACCGATACGCCCGGCGTGATGTACCTCGATGCATCCTGGGTCGTCCTGGCGATCTGGATCGGGGCTTTCGCGATCCGTGCAGCCGTTCGCGCGATGCTTCCGCACGGTTCGATCTCGACGATCGTCGGCGACGGCTTGATCGTCTTCGCGATCTCGACGGTGGTGATCTCGTACTATGAGATCTACCGCAAGTACCGCGCCCTCGAACACCAGGCCGGCCAGATCTGAAAAGAAGAGGCGTCCGCAACTGCGGACGCCTCTTTATCATCGCGGGAGCGGACTACCAGATCTGACACCGATCCGCCGCCGGGCGGACCATCGGCTCGCCGACCTTGCAGAACCAGGCCTGGGCGAACTCGGGCATGTTGGAGAGGGTCGCATTGACGCGCAGCTTATCCCACGGATGTTCGTTGTTGGCGGCCAGGAACGAGCGGTATTGGACGGTATCGTTGGCCGCCCAGACCGAACCGAAGCCGATGAAGAAGCGCTGTTCCGGTGTGTAGCCGTCGAGCGTTTGACGCGGGTGCGTCGACTGCCACGTCTCGAAGGCCTTGTAGGCGATCGTCAATCCGCCGAGATCCGCGATCGCTTCGCCCTGGACCAGCTTGCCTTGTTCGTGCACGCCAGGCGCGACTTCCAGCGCATCGAACTGATCGATGATGCACTTGGCTTTTGCGTCGAACTTGACGGAGTCTTCCGGCGTCCACCAGTCGGTCAGGTTCCCCATCGCGTCGAACTGACGCCCGCTGTTGTCGAAGCCGTGCGTCGACTCGTGGCCGATGACCGCGCCGATCGCGCCGAAGTTCACCGCCGGGTCCGCATTTGCGTAGTAGAACGGCGGTTGCAAGATGCCGGCCGGGAAGACGATCTCGTTGCCGCTCGGGTTGTAGTAGGCGTTGACGGTCGGCGGCGTCATCCCCCATTCGGTGCGGTCGACCGGCTTGCCGATCTCGGCCAGATCGCGCGCGTACTCGTAGCGCGAACTCGCGGCCAGATTGGCCGCATACGACGCGCGGGTGACGTGATACTTGGTGTAGTCCTGCCACTTATCGGTGTAGCCGATCTTGAGCATGAACGCGTCGAGTTTCTTCACGGCTTTCTGCCGGGTCGCGTCGGACATCCAATCGAGTCCGGCGAGATCGCTGCGCAGGGTGCTCTTGATCGTCTGCACCATCGCGAGCGCTTGGGCTTTCGCCTTGGGCGGGAACGTCTGTGCGACGTAGACCTTGCCGAGCACTTCGCCGAGCGTACCGTCGGTCGCGCCGACGCACCGCTGCCAGCGCGGGAGTTGGGCCTTCGAGCCTTGGAGCGTCTTCGAGTAGAAGTCCCAGTTGGCGTCGACAAACGCCTGCGGAAGCGCGCTTGCCGCGGCGTGGACGACGCGCCACTTCAGGTACGTCTGGATCTGCGCGGGCGTCCAGGTCTTCAGGTCGGCCGAGAAAGCCGCCATATAATCCGGCGCGCTGACGTTGATCTTCGCCGGCGGGGCGATACCGATCGTCTTGTAATAGGTACCCCAGTCGAAGTTGGGGGTGAGGGACGCCAGTCCGGCGGCATCCATCGGATGGAACGTCTTCTGCGGATCGCGACGATCCGTCGCGCTGAGCGAGACCTTCGCGAGATCCGTTTCGAACGCGAGCACGGTGGCGGCGTCCGCCGCGGCCGCCGCCGGAGCCTCGCCGAGCAGCGTGAACATGGTCGTGATATGCGCGAGGTACTCGTCGCGCAATAGCTTGCTCTTGTCGTCTTCTTTGAGATAGTAGTCTCGGTTCGGGAGCCCCAGGCCTCCACCGCCGACGTTGGCGATGTTCATGCGCGAGTTCTTGGCATCCGCGCCTGCCCCGAAGCCGAAGAAGCCGCCGGCGCCGGCCATCTGCATCTTGGCGATCGTGGTCGGCAGGTTCTCGGCCGTCGCGTTCGCGGCCAGCGCCAGCATCGGCTGGATCGGCGTTATGCCGGCCTTCTCGATCGCGGCCGTGTCCATGCAGGACGCGTAGAAGTCGCCGATCTTCTGATCGTCGCTTCCCATCTTGGCTTTGGATGCGGCGGCGTTGTCGAGGATCGTGTGCAACACGTCGCGGTTGTGCAATGCGAGCACCGTGAACGCACCATACGACGGATAGGCCGCCGGGAGCGGATGGCTCTTCATCCAGCCGCCGTTGGCGAACTGGTAGAAGTCATCGCACGGCTTGCACGTGACGTCGAGATTGGCGGTATTGACGCCACTGACGACAGCCGTAGCGGCGGCGCGGACGTCGGCGTTCAGAAACGGGACGGAGAGGAGGGCTGCGGCGGCGATGACCCGCAGGGCCTTGGAAGCGGAGATCTGCATTCCGCGAGATACCCCCCGCACGCTACCCGCCCCTTTGTGCCAGGTTTCTGCCGTCGGCCAAGCCTCCTTAGAGCCGGTGAGCGTTCACTTCATTGTCGCTGAAGCGGCCGAAGGTGGCCGGGTCGCTCTTGTAGAGCGTTTCGAGATCACTGACCCGGTGATCGTCCCGCGGATGGTCCGAGAGGGCCTCGAACGTGCCCCCTCCGCCGGAGGCCTGAAAGCTCTTGAACAGCCACACGGCGCCCCACGGGTTGTAACCGGCAGCCGCGCACGTATATGCGCCGGTTCGGTCGGCGCTGCTCTCGACCTGGCGCGAAAACTGCCCGGCCTCGGCGGTCGCGCCGAGGTTGATCGCCGCCTGGGCGAGTCCGCTGTTATGCGTGAGCATGCCCAAGATGCCGCCGATGATCCCGATCGTCTGCATCTTCGGCTGCAGATTCATCACGTCGTGGTGGATGTCGTGCGAGGTCTCGTGGCAGAGCACGTTCGCCAGCTCCTCTTGGTTCTTCGCAAACGTCATCATCGCGGTCGTCACGTAGACGTTCCCGCCCGGCACCGCGAACGCGTTCGGTTGGCTGTCCTTGACGAGGATGAAGTGGAACGGCGTGAAGTATTTCGCGTTTGCGACCGCCGCGATCCGGTTCGCGATCGGCAGCAGTTTCGCATAGTACGGCGACTGCGTGACGATCTTGCCCTGTTGTTGGAGCTGTTGGTACTCCTGCTGGCCGATCTGGAGCTCTTGCTGCTCTTCGGGCGTGTACGCCGCAGCCGGGAGCGCGCAACCGAAGACGAATGCGCAGGTCAGGAGAACGGCGGGAGAGCGATGTTTCATTGCTACCTCTCAACGCATCGTCCCCCGCAATCGTTCACATAAAACAAGAGAGCGCCCGCCGAAGCGAGCGCTCTCCATCTGTGGTGAACGGGGTTTAGTGGACCAGGAAGCCGACCAGCAGGAGTGCGACGATGTTGAGCACTTTGATCATCGGGTTGATGGCCGGGCCGGCCGTATCTTTGTACGGATCGCCGACCGTGTCGCCGGTGACGGCCGCCGCGTGCGCGACCGAGCCCTTCCCACCGAAGTTGCCGTCTTCGATGTACTTCTTGGCGTTGTCCCAGGCACCGCCGCCCGTCGTCATCGAGATCGCGACGAACAGACCGGTGACGATCGAGCCGACCAGGATGCCGCCCATCATCTGCGCGCCGGTGTTGCCCTTGAAGACGTTCCAGACGGTGAGCAGCACGACGATCACCGGTACCAGGACCGGGATCAGCGCCGGGACGATCATCTCTTTGAGCGCCGCTTGCGTGACGATGTCGACGGTCGTGCCGTAGTCCGGCTTCTGGGTTCCGTTCATGATGCCCGGGAACTCGCGGAACTGACGACGGACTTCTTCGACGACCAGGCCGCCCGCGCGTCCGACCGCTTCCATCGAGAGCGAAGCGAACACGTAGGGGAGCAGGCCGCCGATGAAGAGACCGGCGAGTACGTAGGGATCGCCGATGCCGAACGAGACCGGGTTGGCCGCGCAGAGCGCGTGCGAATCGACGCAATGGTTGGTGAGTTCTTGGATGAACGACGCGAACAGCACGACGGCGGCAAGCGCGGCCGAACCGATGGCGTAGCCCTTGGTGACGGCCTTGGTGGTGTTGCCGACGGCGTCGAGCGGGTCGGTGACGTTGCGCACGTCTTCCGGCATCTCGGCCATCTCGGCGATACCGCCGGCGTTATCCGTGATCGGGCCGAACGAGTCGATCGCGACCACGATGCCGGCCATCGAGAGCATCGCCATGACGGCGATACCGACGCCGTAGACGCCCGCGAGCGTGTACGAGACCAGGATGCCAAGGACGATCACGATCGCCGGCAGGGCGGTGCCCTGCATGGAGACCGCGAGGCCCGCGATCATGTTGGTCGCATGACCGGTGACCGACGCGGCGGCGATCTTTTTCACCGGTGCGAATTGGGTGCCGGTGTAATACTCGGTGATGAACGTGATCAGGCCCGTGATGGCGATACCGACCAGCGCGCAGAAGAAGATCGCATTCGGGTCGACACTACTTCCGGCGAAGACCTTTTGGCTGACGTACCAGAAGCCGATGAGCGAGAGCACGCCGGCCACGCTCATGCCCATGTAGAGCGCGGACATGATCGAGGTCTTGGTGACCTTGCCGATGCCGACCAGCATCGTGCCGATGATCGAGGCGACGATCGAGAAGGCGCCCAGCAACAGCGGGAACGTGACCGCACCTGGGATCTTGTCGCCGATGACCAGGTTGCCGAGCAACATCGCGGCGACCGTCGTGACGCAGTACGTCTCGAACAGATCGGCGGCCATGCCGGCGCAATCGCCGACGTTGTCGCCGACGTTGTCGGCGATGACGGCCGGGTTACGCGGATCGTCTTCCGGAATACCGGCTTCGACCTTACCGACCAAATCGGCGCCGACGTCGGCCGCCTTCGTGTAGATACCACCGCCCAGGCGGGCGAAGACCGAGATCAGCGAACAGCCGAACGCGAGTCCGACCATCGCACCGAGCGATTTGCCGACATCGCCGGCATTGATGTTGAGCAGGACCATGTAGTAGCCCGAGACCGCGAGCAGTCCGAGACCGACCACCAGCATGCCGGTGACGGCGCCGCCGCGGAAGGCGACGTTCAGCGCCGGCTTGAGCCCGCCGCGGGCGGCTTCGGCCGTGCGGACGTTGGCCCGGACCGAGACGGTCATGCCGATGTAGCCGGCCGCGCCCGAGAGGATCGCTCCGATCAGGAAGCCGACCGCCGCTTCCCAGCCGAGCGGCTGAGGGGCGAAGAAGATGACGATCGCCAGGACGACCGCTACGACCGCCACGGTCGTGTATTGCCGTTTAAGGAAGGCCATCGCGCCTTCTTGGATGGCCGCCGCGATCTCTCGCATGCGGTCGTTACCGTCGGGCTGCTTGAGGACCCAGAAAATCAGGGCGATGCCGTAGATCACGGCGAGGGCGCCGCCGATCAGGCCATAC
>JBEPVY010000087.1:0-9354 GCA_041690835.1 Vulcanimicrobiota bacterium
GCGTCATCGAAGCCGATCTGATAGAGCACCAGGCCCTCGCGCTGGTTGAAGCCGTAGCGGAAGCGCCACTTGCCCCAGCTCACGTGATTGCCCGCCAGCTTCAGGTCGGCGATCGTCTTCGGCGCGATGCTCAGGTCGTGCGCCGGGATCTGCGGTCCGAGCACACTCGGCGAATAGATATCGAGCGGTACGTGGACGGTCGCGATCGCTCCCGGCCGATCGACGACCGAGAGGATCGTGCCGGCGTAGATATCGACGAGTGCCATCAGGCCTTCGACGTACGGGCCATAGTCGTTGTGGCCGCCCTGCCGGTCGGCGAAGAGCGTGCGTACCGCGCGAATCGTCTTGCCGTCGCGGATCAGCGCATGATCGTCACCCGGCGCATACGTGTCGATGAAGAACCGGTCGGAGATCTTTCCCGTCAGCGCATAGCCACGACGCTCCAGCGCCGCTCGGACTTCGGGTGAGGCGTCGGCGACGTCGGCCGCCCGTCCGTACTCCGAATCCGAAAGAAACGGCTGCAGATCCCCGAGATCTTTCGTCGAGAGGATCGTACGCTTCGCGATATCGACCACGAACTCGTAGCTCGTACGATGCTCGGGCGAGAGCACGACGACCAGTGCCTCGCGCCGGAACGATGCGCCGGCGCCGCGAGCGAGCACTTCTTCCTTCGGCGGCTCCTGGAGCTGGACCCAGACGAAGATCGAGCGCGGTCCGAGTTGCGGAGCCGAGGCGAGCACCGCCTTGATGACGTCGCACTCCCACGGCGTCAACGGATCGAGCGGATGCGCATCAGGCTTCGCATGCGAAGCGGCGGAGACGACGCTCGGCAAAACGGCGCCCGTCGCCGCAGTCACGCCGAGAAAAGCGCGGCGATTGAGACTCGACATATTACCGGCCTCTCAGACCCTCGGGGAAGGTGAAGACATTCGCGGGGTCGACCCGCTGCTTGATCGCTTCGAGTCGCGGGAGGTTGGCGCCGTGGTATGCGGACTTCCAATCGACGAGCGACGGATCGATGAAGTTCTGGTACGCGCCACCCTTCGCGAGTGGAACGATCGCATCGTAGAATCCGTCGAGCCAATCGAGGTTGTGCCGGAGCGTGGCGCTCGGCATATCTTTCGTCCAGTAGAGCTCGATCGACGAGAGCCAGCGGCTATCGCGATGGACGAAGGCCATATCGCTCGGGGAAACGGCATTGACGCGCTCGCCGGTCTGGAAGATCTTGAACGCGGCTTCGTGCGCGGTCTTCGGGTATTTCTGCAACCACTCGAATACGGTCGCGATCGTGCGATCGTCGATCGCGTCCCGGAAGAACCGCGAACGCTCCTGATAGTAGGCCGGTGCGCCGACCTCCGAGAGCAGCTCTTGCGCCTTCCAGTATTCCTCGGTCTTGAGGACCCCGGTCGGCTCGGCGATCGCGTAGACGCGGGCCAGCATATCGCGCAGCTCGACCGGCGTGCCGTCGAGTTGCCCGAGCAATTGAACCTTTACGCCCGACGACGCGGTCGGCGCGACGGCCGAGATCTTCGAACCGAGCGTCGGTGGCGCATGTTCGAGGGCCTCCGCAAGCGCTGCGAAGACGCGTTCCGGTTGCGCGCTCCAGCTCAGGTTGAAGACCGTCCGCGGGCCGACCTCGTAGGTCTGCAACGCGAACGAAGTGTTGATCCCGAAGTTGCCCCCGCCCGCGCCGCGACAGGCCCAGAACAGCTCGTCTTCTCCCGAGAGCGCGTGCGTCGCACCGTCGGCCGTGACGATCTCGGTCGCCTTCAGCTTATCGCAGGTGAGCCCGTGCCCGCGCATGTTGAAGCCGATGCCGCCGCCGAGTACGAGCCCCGCGACGCCGACGCTCGGGCAGCGGCCGTGGGTGATGGCCAGTCGCCGACCGGAGAGCGCCTTGAACACATTCGCGTTGCGCGCACCGCCTCCGACGGTCGCGATGCCGGTGCTCTCATCGAGCGAGACGCCGTTCATCGCGCGCATGTCGATCATCAGCCCATGCGTCGTCGAATACCCCGCATACGAATGGCCGCCGGAGCGAGCCACCAGGGGAACGCCGTGTTCGCGGGCCCATAGGATCGCGGTACTCACGTCGTGCGCGTTCGCGCAGAGCGCGATACCGCCCGGGAGGGTAGCGGCGTAGCGAAGGTTGTTCGGGCGCGCGAATGCCTCGTAGCCGCTCTGTTCGGGGAGCACTAGCCGACCCGTAAGCCGACGCGCCAGGGTCTCCCATGGCGGTCGCGCGACCGCTCCGATCGACCGTATGCCGGAGGCTCCGAATACGGTGGCGCCTGCCACCAGGCCGATGAACGAACGACGATTCAGCATGCTGCGATGCTACGGCGCGGAGCCGAGCTTGGCAAGCATGGCCGTCGCCGCAGGCGACCCCGGGCTCGAGCCGAGTTCCACCTGCAACGCGGCCCGCGCGACCTCGGGCTTGCCGAGGCGCATCGCGAGTTGCGCCAGAACCATATGCGGCGAGTAGTAGTAGAGCGCCGGAATCTCGGGGTGCGAGAGCGCGTGCCCGAGCGTTGCGGCCGCGGAGGCATCCGTCAACAACTGCAAGGCCTTCGCGTCGTCGCGATCGAGCACCGCGATCTCCGCGCCGAGCGTGAGACGCATCGCATCGAGGTTCGCCGCGCGCGAGGGCGATTTCGCCGATGCCGGGAGATCCGCAAGTGCTTCCGCCGCAAGCGCCCGGTTCCCGAGCTTGGCGTACGCGATTCCGCGCGCAAACGTGAGCTTCGGGTCGACCCCCTTGGTGTAGTGGATCGCGAGCACGTCTTGCCAGCGTCCGTCGGCGATCAGCTGCCGCGCGAGAAAGTCGTCGTTACCGTAGCGCCGCGCGACGGCGACGGCATCGGCGGTGCGCGCCGTCTCGGTCAGGGCGTAGAGCTCGAAGTCGACGTTATGTTCCTGGTAGTAGCGTGTCGAGCTGTAGTATCCGGGATGGCAGCACGCGATGTCCGCCAGATCCATCTCCACCGAGCGCGTACCGACATCGAGCGCGGCATCGTACATCCCGACATCGAAGAACGTATGTCCGGGCATGTGCGTGAGGTGCGAGTCCTCGGGGCGGAATGAGAACGCGGCTAGCTGCTTCGCGGCATCCACCGCTAGGGCGGAGTTGCCGGCCATCTGCGATGCGTGGATGTAGAAGTGTTCCAGGCCGATGTGTTTCGGGAACTTGGCGAGTCCGGCTTGGAAGATCGGCAACACGGCCGAGATCCGTGCCCTAAACGCCGCGACCTGCGCCGGCGTCATCTGGTCCGCGGTTCCGGGGTCGGTATCACCGATCGCGTTGTAGAGCGCCGATTCAGCGTAGAGCGCGACCGCATCCGGATCGTCCGGATACGCCGCGGCGATCGCACCGAGCGCGGTGGAATACGTCGCGAGCAAGGCATCGGGCTTGGCACCGGCCGCGGCAGCGAGGCGCGCGGCGGCAGCATCGATCAGCGCGCGGTCTTCCGCCGTAGCGTTGGATTCGAGCGCTTTCGCTTGTTGGATCGCTTCGCGAGCCTGCTCGTCCCGATCGTCGGTCGGCGGCACGTTGAGGTTCGGTGCATTGCTGAGCGCGATGCCCCAATACGCCATCGCCAGTTTCGGATCGAGGTCCGCGGCCGTGTAGAACTCGTGTTCCGCGGCCTCCGGATTATAGGCGTAGTAATCGACCAGACCGCGATCGAAGGCGGCCTGCGCCCCCGGAACCGCCGAGACGGCATGATGCACGACGGCGACGGGCCGCGTCTGCGCGGCACCGGGAATGCTTGCGCCAAGGAACAGCGCGAAGAGAGCAACGATCTTCATGGGATCCCCCTACCGTCCCTCGCTTCGCGGGGCGAGCCGGCATTCACTCCAGAACTGCTAGCCGATTGGTCGATGCAGCCAGGGCATAAGGGATCTCGCGGTTAGCGGGTCGGAACCAGGCGGAACGGCAGCGTGCGACCGCCGAAGATGCCCGTCCCGACGATCACGCCGCTCCGGTTGATCGCCCGCGCGCACGTCAGTTGCCAGCCGGAGTGCGGGTCGATCAACGCGTTAAGGTCCTGGATGTGTTTGTCGACCCAGCGGACCGCGTGGTCTCCGGCGCAACCGACCACGACGCCGCGATCGTTGACGCCGTAGGCGAAGCTATCACGGCTGGTCGCGCCTCCCAAGTCCGTCATCCTTCCGGCGTGCCACATCCATGCGTGGCTCGGCCCGGCTAGCGTCGTCGTCTTAGGCGCCGTCATGAGGCCCGAGTATCCGACGACCGTCCCATCTTCCGAGATGGCCGTCGCGTAGGTGTCCGGAAATCTCGACAGTCCTCCAAGATCGCGCATGCGCTGGATGCCGCCCTCGAACGTAGCTTCAAATGCGTGGATGACGTAGCTCGAGTATCCTTCCGGAGCAGACGCCGTGCGCGCATCGATCGTCGTCCCGCCAACGACCCGGCCTTCGTTGTCGATGGCACTCGCACGCGTTCCGTTATCGACCGGTCGGGTCGAGAGGGGCTTGACGGAGATCTCCCGGCCGCCCGGGTATCGGACGAACCCTCGAAACGCGCTCGAACCGACCAGCACGCCTGCGTCGTTGATACCGTCGACTTCAAACCCGCAGAGACCGTTGCGCGATGCATCCACGAACGACGCCTTCCCGTTCGCGAACCTCATCGCAGTAGCGAGTTGCAGGCCGCTCATCACGCACGGCTGGTAGTTGCCGTCGTGCCCTCCCGCGACGCCGTACTTGTTGAGGGCGGTTGCGACGCTCGTATACGGGCCGTCGAACGACGTGAACGGCACTCCCGGGAACCGGATCACCTTACCGGCATGCCAGACGAACGCCGCGCCATCTACTTCGCCGGCGACATCCCCTCCGGCGTTGACCGCGAATCCCTCACCGTGCGCCGTCGCCGGCGGCGCGATCGGATCGACGCGATAGAGCGGTTGCGCTGCGGAAGCGAGCGCCGGCGATATCGACATCGCGAGAGTCACCGCAACCGCGCGTCTGCTAATTCTCATGGTGTTCGATGCGTAAAAACGCCTTCTTCCCCCTTCCGGCTCGGTCACGGCGTGCGCGTGTCCCGCGCTTAAGGATATGGTGAACCCGAACTCGATGAGCCCGTGGCAACGCGCGGATCAGGCCCGGGACCTTTTCCGCCCGGTCGGTGCCGTCGAAGCCGTCATGGTGCGCCTCGCCAGGCATGCCCGGGTATTCGCGTGGGCCGGCACCGCGATCGCGGTGCTCTATCTCGGGAACGTTATCGTCGGCTACCGCGCCGCGCCGATCGTGAGCGGATCGTTGGTCGAGCCGTCGCTGCATGCGAGCGTCCTGATCCGGCGCGACGGCCGCGACATCGCGCACATCTCGGCCTCGACCGAGAGCGACGGCTTCTTCGCTCAAGGCTTCGTCGAGGGATCCGACCGGCTCTTCCAGATGGAGATGACCCGGCGATACGCACTCGGCACGCTCGCCGAAGTCCTCGGTTCGCGCGCGCTGAACCTGGACAAGGCGCAACGCTACTACGACGTGCGCGATATCGCGGAACGGCAGTGGAAGGGACTCGATCGGCGCGAGCGTGCCGAACTCACCTCCTTCACCGCCGGCGTCAACGCCGCGATGCAACGGCAACCGTTGCCGATCGAGTTCCGCCTGTTGCTCTACCGGCCACAGCCTTGGCGTCCGCAGGATTCGCTCGCGATCTCGCTCGCTGTCTCGATCGCGCTCGCCGATTCGTGGCGCGATGTCCTCTCGCGCGACGCCATCTGGGAACGCGTCGGCCCGCGTGACTTCGACGACTATCTACCGCTCAGCGATCCGCGCTACGACGTAGGTCTGGACGGGCGCTTCATGCCGCACACTGCATCTCCGCGACCGGCCGTACGGCTCGGCGTTCTTCCGCACGCGCGTCCGCAACCGCGCGCCGGGAGCAACGCGTGGGCGACCGGCGCGAGCCGGACGCGCGACGGACGCGCGCTGCTCGCCAACGATCCGCACCTCGATCTCACCATTCCCGGACTCTGGTATTTGGTCGACCTTCACACGCCGGGAATCCACGTCGCGGGCGCTTCGATTCCGGGCGTTCCAGGCGTACTGCTCGGACACAACGAGCGCATCGCATGGGGAGCGACCAACGCGGATACGGTCGCGATGACGCTCTACCGGCCCGGCGGCCTCGCGCAGCGTAACTGGACGCGCGAAACCTTCCACGTACGCTTCGCCGCGGACGTCACGAAGGCGTATTACCGGACGGACCGCGAGTTCGGCGTGCCGGACGAGAACGCCCCGCAACGGATCGCGTTGGTACGCTGGCGCCCGTACGACCGCCTCCGCCCCGTCCCCGACGCGCTCGGGACATTTCTCGCGCTGGATCGCGCAGCGGACGTGCGCGGCGCGCTCCGCGTGCTCGCACCGTACGAGGGCACGGCCGAGAACTTCGTGATCGCCGACACGCACGGCGAGGTCGCATACCATCTCGCGGGCGAGGTCCCCGACGACCCCGCGTGGGGCCGGTACGTGCACGCGGCGCGCGACCTGCAGGTCGGACTCTCGCCGCTCGACTACGCGCAGCTGCCGTCGATCGCTCCGTCGCGCGATGCGCTGGTGGTGAGCGCCAACAATCGGATGTACCCGAGCGGCTATCGGTATCGCCTGGCCGCCGGGTTCGACCCACCATACCGCGCCTATCGTATCGCACAGCTTCTGCACGCGCGGACGTCGTACGACGTCGCCTACTTCGCGCGCATGCAGCTCGACACGGTCTCGCCTGCCGACCTGGAGTTCGCGAAACGTCTCTCCACCTACGGACGCCACGTCTACGACTCCGACACCGCGTCTCTGGCGGCAGCGCTGGGGCGCTGGAACGGGGCGTTCACGCCTGGCTCCGAGACCGCAAGCGTCGTGCACGCGCTACGCGCGGAGATGGAGCAAGAGCAACCGTCGTTCTATGCGCTGCTCCGGCAACTTCGCGACGGCACACCCTCGCCGACGCTCGACGCCGGCATTCGCGGCGCGCTCTACGAGGGAAGCATCCGCCGGCGTCCGTGGGGCGCCGACGGCCTGGTGCACGTCGAACACCCGATCGCATCGCTCCCGTTCGGCTTCCTCGACGGCCCGTCGCTCCCAGGCGACGGCGACGAGTACACCATCCATCTGCAAGAGGATGGATTCTCGCAGAGCTTCCGCGCCGTCTGGGACGTCGGGAACTGGGACGCCGGCGGTATCGCGATTCCGAGCGGCGAGTCCGGCGAGACCGGTTCGGGCCACTACACCGATCTCGCCCCGGCATGGATCGCCGGACGCCTCGACGCACTCCCGTTCGGCGAGCGCGCCATCGAAGCCGCGACCCACGATCGCTTATTCCTCACGCCCTCCGGAGTTCGTTGAATGAAACCACTGGATCTGCGAGCACGACCGCCGCGTAGTTGTTACGCCGAGCTCGATGGACTTATGCTGATGCCGCGCACGATCGACAAGATCCGGGCGCTCCTTCCGGGCGGCGATCCGGGCGGTTACTTCATCAACGGCCCGATCCAAGGTATCTCCGGGTTCTTGTTAGGGCGTCTCGGTATCGCCGAGGGAGAGTTCGCCGATGCCGTGCTCGGCGCCAAGACCGACGACGACGTCGCCACGTGGCTGCGCGGTCGCGCCGATCCGGCGCAGTACCCGGCGTTGAACGCAACCCTCACCCGCATCAAGCCGAAGCATGCCGAGAACGAGGCGCTCTTCCGGGAGATCTACGCAGAGACGCTCGCCGAACATCCGGAACTCGAGTTCATCGTCGATATCATCGAGGCCGACGACAGACGGATGTTCCTAGGGTAGCTCGTGCTCGTCGAGGCCGAAGTAGTGCCCGATCTCGTGGATGATGGTCTCGCGGATCTCTTCGATCGCCTCCTCGCGCGAGCGCGTCACGCGATTGATCGGTCCGCGGAAGACGGCGATCTCGTCCGGCAGATAGGGCGCATCGCCGAAGGATCGCTCCGTCAGCCCGATGCCTCGATAGATCCCGAGCACTTCCTCATCGTCCGCATCGTCGAAGCCGGCTAGGTCATCCTCGGTGGGCTCCTCTTCCACCGCGATCACCACGTTTTCGATTCGATCGGAAAAGCGCTTCGGCAACGTCGCCAGCGCCTCGTCGACCACGCGTTCGAACTCCGCCCTCGATAATTCCATTCCGGCTCCATAGCACGGTAGGAACCGATCGCCCTTTCGGCAACGTTGCCGGACGATGAAACTGTTGCCACGTCTCGCCACCTATCTCGCAGCGATCGTTCTGGTCGTCAGCGGCGGCGCCCAAGCGCAGTCCGGCTACACCCACGGCGTCCCGACCGCCAGCTACATCACCGTCCACAACGAGACCGGTACGATGGTCTGGATCACCGCCTATAGCCCCCGCCTCGGTGGCGGAAAGATCGAAGGAGCTTGGCCGGTCGGGGCACACTCCGAAAATACGCACGGACTCCGGGCCACCATCGTCGACGTCCGGGCCGAGATCGACGCGCACCCGTGTAACGGCGCCAATCGTCTCGACTCGCAACTCGGAACGCATCGTAACGGGACGGATCACAACGGCCATGTCGCCTACGCGCTGGTCGGCTTCGTGCGCTATGCGAGCGGCCACTGCACGTTTACCACCTGACGCGCGGCGTGCCGAAAGTTTTCAGCGAAAAGACGCTCGGGAAGTTCGAGGATGCCTCCGCGTCGATCCCACTTCGGCAGCTCGTTCGAGCGTTTGACCTAGCCGGCATCCGGATGGGGCAGGATCCCGGCGGAGCCGACGGAGCCCGAAAAGCGCAGTTCCGCCGTTACATCGCCGGTGTGGATCAGGACGATCCGCAACACTTGGATCGGCTCGGCGATGCGCTCGGGTCGCTGATCGAGGAAGTGGCGATATCCAAGCAAGACTTTCTCGTGAGGGCCGCCGCAAGCGACGGCTTCTCGTTCGCGAACGGCAGGTTTCTCGCGACAACAGACGATTTTGCGTCGCTCGACGACCGCGGGAAGCAGCTCTATCTCCTCGCAAACGACGATCCGAAGGGCGCCATCGTCGGAGCGAACGAACTCGTCGAATCCGCTTGCCGCACCGTTCTACGACTGGTCGGCGCGCCGCCCCCCGCGAAGAAAGCCGGCCTGGACGCCATCGTCGCATCGACCTTCGAGGCTCTCGAACTAGCCCCGATCGGAATCGATCTGCAGCGACTGGGTGCCTTCGTCGCTAGCCTCGGTAAGGGGCATATCTCACGCCGTCACGCTCGGCTCGTGGTCGGCGCGTCGATAACGCTCGCCGGGTTCTTCGCGGAGACATACGCCGAGCGGCCCTAGGGATACTCTGAAAAAGCGGCTCGCCTCGCCGCGTAGCCTGTCGGAGTAGGG
>JBEPVY010000088.1:0-9340 GCA_041690835.1 Vulcanimicrobiota bacterium
TGTACTGGCCGTTGAAGAGCGCGTTCTCGAGCTTGGTCGGATCGTGGATGTCGTCCGTCGGGCCGAGCGCGAACGCGATCGACCAGATGATGCCGGGCATCAGCATCCGCTCGGGGAGCGTGACCAGGGTCTGATCCGGCAACAGGCTGACCGCGCCGAGGCCGCGCTTGCGCGCGTAGGCGATCGCCGAGGTCGTCGCGGACGGACGGTGGATCGTGTCGGCATCGGTGAAGACGAACCACTCGCCCTTGGCGTGCTTGACGCCCTGCGTGACGGCCCACGGCTTGCCGACCCAGCCTTCGGGAAGATCGATGCCGCTGACGAGCTTGACCCGCGGATCGAGCGAAGCGATGCGCTCGACGATCGCGTGGGTCGCGTCCTCCGAACGATCATCGATCACGATCACTTCGAAGTTCGGGTAGTCCTGCGCGAGCAGCGAGTCCAGGCATTTCTCGATCTGACGCTCTTCGTTGCGCGCGGGCACCACGATCGAGACGAGCGGGGAATCCTCCGTCGGAGCGACGGTCGACACGCGCTCGCCGGAGCCCGCCCAGATGTAGAGCGCCCGGATCGAGTAGATGATGTTGAGCAGAAAGAGCGCGATCGCGATATAGAGCAGCATCTCTACGCTCCTACCGCGTGGTGGGCGCGAGGTTGCGTCTCGGCACGAAGCTGGCCGCAGGCAGCGGCGATATCGCGGCCCATGTTCTTGCGGACGGTGGTCGGCACGCCGGCCTCGTCGAGGATCTTCGCGAAGCGCCAGATGGCGGCGTCTTCGGTGCCTTGGAACGGGCCGTCCGGGGTGGTGTTGTACGGGATCAAGTTCACGTGGTAGAGGTGCCCGCGCATCAGGTCGGCGAGTTCGTCGGCGTGCGGCTCGGAATCGTTGAAGCCGGCCAGCATGACGTATTCGAAGAACACCTTGCGCTTGGTCTTGGCGACGTAGCGTTCGCATGCGGCGAGCAGGTCGCCGGTCGAGAACTTGCGATTGACCGGCATGATCCGGGAACGGACCTCGTCGTTCGGCGCGTGCAGCGAGATCGCGAGATTGACCTGCAGATGCTCGTCGGCAAAACGATCGATCTTATCGACCAGGCCGACCGTCGAGATCGTGATGTGGCGATGCCCGAGACCGAAGCCCCCTCCGTCGTTGAGCAGTGCGACCGCGCCCATCACCGCGTCGTAGTTGTGGAACGGTTCGCCCATGCCCATGAAGACGATGTTGGTGATGCGCTTGCCGCGCTCGGCCAACTCGCGTGCGAAGTGGCGGGCTTGGTCGAAGATCTCGGTCGAGGTCAGGTTGCGGGTGAAGCCGGCCTGCCCGGTCGAGCAGAACGCGCAGGCGAACGCGCAGCCCGCCTGCGAGGAGATGCAGACCGTATTGCGCTCGCCATGGTGCTCCATCAGGACCGCTTCGACTTCGTTCCCGTCGTGCAGACGGAAGAGGCCCTTGCTGGTCTGCTTGTCGGCGGAACGGTTGATCACGACCGGCGTCACCGACGAGAACGTCACGCCCGCGGCCGTCAGATCGGCGCGCAGTTCGGTGGAGAGCGTGGTGACGTCGTCGACCGAGGCCAGCAGCTCTTTTGCGTAGGCGCGATAGAGCTGGCGCAGTCGGAACGGCTTCATCCCGAATTGCGCGGCCAACGCCGCGCCATCGGCAAAGCCGGCTCGGCGTGCTAGGTCGTCGGTCCAGATGGTGAGGGCGTCGCGGGTCACGGCGGCCATTGTATCATGGAGCCTCGCCGAACAGTCCGACTTGTTCGGGCGCCTGGTCTGCGGAGTCCGGAGACGGCTGAGCGAGGCGGTCCCGCACGGCCTTGAGGTCGGCCCAGACCATCCGCTTGACCCCCTCCAGCTCGCCCCCGGTCTGCCGGAGGACGTAGGCCGGATGGAACGACGCCATCAATGCGATGCCCTCGGGGCCCTCGAACCAGCGCCCCCGCTGCTTGGTGATCTGGAAGTCTTTACCCAGAAACGACTTGGCCGCCGGAGCACCTAGGGCCAGGATGACGGTCGGGCGGATGATGTCGATCTGCTGGTCCAGGAACGGACGGCAGTTGGCCATCTCCGAGGGCTCCGGCGCCCGGTTCTTCGGGCCTCGTGGGCCGGGCGAGGTCGGCCGGCATTTGACGGTATTGCAGATATAGACGTCCTCGCGCGCCAGGCCGATCGCTCCCAGCATCTTCTCGAGCAGTTGGCCGGAGCGGCCGACGAACGGGCGGCCCGTCAGATCCTCGGTCTCGCCCGGGCCCTCGCCGACCAGCATCAGCCGGGAGCACGGATCCCCCTCGCCGTAGACGTTGTTCCGGCGTTCGGAGCCCATCACGCACAAGCGACACGCGTTCGCGCTCGAGGCCGCCTTCGCGAGCAGACGTTCGCGAGCCGCACGCTCCGCCAGACTCATCGGCAGGCGCTTCTCGACGAGAAACCGGAAAGACGGGCTGAAACCATGGCGCACATTTCACCGTCGGTTCTCGTCATCCGCCTCGATGCCGTCGGCGATGCGCTCGCACTCGCGCCGCTGCTGGCCGCCCTGCGCGAACGCGAGGTGCCGGTCGACCTGGTCCTGACCGACCGGAATCGCGACGCCCTAGCGAGCGCCGCCGCCCGCCGTCGCTACGTCGCCCCGTTCGCGTTGCGCGACGGATCCAAGATCAACCGCGCCGTCATCTCCGCCTTCGGCAGCGAACTGCGCGCGAACGAGTACACGCACGTGCTGGTGGCGACCGAGGACCCGGGCGGGTATCGTTTGGCGCGCGCGATCCGCGCGAAGCATCGCGTCGGCTTCGAGAACGGCTGGGGCAAGCCGCTCAAGACGCTCTGGATCCGCTCGCTGCTTTCCAAGACGATCGTCCGCACCGCCGGCCTGGATGAGAACGCCCCGCACGAATGCGAGGTGCTCTTCGAGCTGGGGCGCTCGCTGCTCGAAGCCGGCGCGACCCCGACGCGCGATCTCGCGCGACTCCGCCCGATCGTCCTCGACCGCGAGCCGACGCCGGACTCGCGCGCCGCATTTCAGGTGACGGACAAATGGGAGCGCCTCGGCATCGCTTTCGACGACGTCGTCGCGTGCGCGATGGCGATACCGAACGCACGCTACATCGCATCGTCGAGCGAACGCGACTACGCGCAACGCTTCGCATCGGCGGTCGGTCGGAGCGTCGAGCGTTTCGACGATCTCGAATCATGGGAAGAAGCGATCGCGGCGTCGCGCGCGCTCGTCGCCCCCGACTCGGGTGCGTTGCACGTCGCCGGCATGACCGGGGTCCCGACGGTCGCGGTCTTTTCACCGCAGCCGAACCTCGCGCTCCAGACCGCCCGCTGGCACCCTTGGGCCGCCCCCTATCGCATCGTCGAAGCCGCGCCCGGTTGGCCGATCAAAGCAGATCGCGCCCTCACGGACCTGATGCATTGACGCAGGTCGGCCCGCTTGAAAGAGAGCTTACGATCGAAGTCTTGGATGTCCATCCGCTGCCGGGGATCGGGACGGGACGCGCGTTCAGGGCGGGCGCGTACTCGACCAGGCGCGGCGACGTCGGGTACGCAAAATCCAAGATCCACGCGCACGTCGTGCGACGTAGGTTCGGCGATTCGGGCAATACCGTAGCGTAGGGATCGGTCAACGCGAGGTGCGTGTAGGCTTCTTCTTGCGTCGAGACGAGGAGATCCGCCGGAAGCGTCGCGAGATAGGCGTCCAGCTGCCGATCCCGCGGCTCCACGGCGCGAAGATTCAGCCCCGGATGTAGCGGATCGGCAGCGACGAAGATGGCGAGCGTCAGCGCAAGCGACCACCACAGCACCGGGCGCGGCTTCGGAAGCGCGGCGATGCCGAAGGCGAAGGCGATCAGGACGTAGCCGGCCCAGGCTCCGGCGTAGTGGGTGCCCATCGTGAACGTGGTCGGCATGCGCGAGATGAGCACTTCCGCCAGCGGGAGCACGGCGAGCCACATCCAGCGCGAGCGGAACGGGACGAACGCGAGCGGCGCGAAGGCGAGCGCGAAGAATCCGAGCCGCGCCAGAATGCCGCCGGCGAAGAGCGCGCGGACATCGTCACCGGTCCAAGCGTAGAAGCGATTCGGCTGCCAGTCCGGCGAGACGTTGGCGTGTGGCTGGATCAGCGCGAAGTACGCCACCAGGATCGCGACTCCGGCGATCGCGACGCCGAGCGCGAAGCGCGCTCGCCTCCTGTCGGATCGATAGAGCCACGCGCCGACTCCGCCGGCCACGCTCAGGAAGATCGCCTGATCCTCTTTCACTGCGAGCGCCACCAGGGCGGCGACGCCCGCTACGCCGAGGTAGCCGGCGTCGAACGCCCACACCAGCCATGCGATCGCGGCCGGCGCGAACGCGTTCTCGTGGAAGTCGACGAATGCCAGACCCGCGAGCGGTGGATAGAGCAGCGCGACCAATCCTGCGAGCCGCGCCGTGCCGATATCCGTGCGCGCGCGGACGATCGCGTAGACCGGTGGTGCGACGAGCGCGCAGGCGATCGCGGGGAGCGCGATCATCACCAGCGGTGACTTCCAGATCAGCAGCAGGGCGCCGGGCAGATACAGGATCGGCGAGAAATGGAACGCCCAGTGGCTTCCTTCCGGCCCGTTGCAGAAACACCCGAACGCGCTCGCAGCCGTCTGGGTGAAGATCCCGAAGTCGACCAAGTTGTGATGCGTCTCGTACTTCACCCAGCCGAGCCAGGTGAGCGCGATCGCGTAGAGCGCGCAGCCGATCCAGAGCCACGGATCGGCAAACGCGCTCTTCGGCTTCACTAGCCCGCCGCCAGCGTCTTGCGTTGTTGCAAGTACGGCCAGATGAACGTATCGATCTCGCCGTCGAGGACCGCGCCCGAGTTGCCGGTCTCGACGTTGGTGCGGTGGTCTTTGACCATCTGATACGGTTGCAACACGTACGAACGGATCTGCGAGCCCCACTCGTTGGCCTGACGCTCGCCCCGCAGGTCGCTCAACTTCTTGTCGCGCAGTTCGACCTCGCGTTGTACCAGCTTCGCGCGCAGCAGGTTCATCGCGAGTTCGCGGTTCTGCGTCTGCGAACGTTCCTGTTGCGACGTCGTGACGAAGCCGGTCGCGAGATGGACGATGCGCACGCCGGACTCCGTCTTGTTGACGTGCTGGCCACCCGCGCCGCTGGACTTGAACGTCTCGAACCGGATCTCGTCCGGCTTGATCTCGATCTCGCCGTACTCGCCCGCCTCGATTTCAGGGATGATGTCGACGGCCGCGAACGAGGTATGCCGGCGATGGGCCGCGTCGAACGGCGAGAGCCGGACCAGCCGATGCACGCCGCGTTCGCTCTCGAGCATCCCGTACGCGTTGCGACCGCGCACGATGAAGGTCACCGATTTCAGCCCGGCTTCTTCACCTTCGGACTGCTCGACGATCTGGGTGGTGAAGCCCTTCGCATCCGCCCAGCGCAGATACATGCGCAGCAGCATCTGGGTCCAATCGGCCGCGTCGACGCCGCCCGCGCCGGCGAAGATGCTCACGATCGCGCCGTGCGAATCGAACTCGCCGTCGAAGTTGGCGGCCATCTCGAGCGCGTCGACGCTCTCCGCGGCCTGCGCGAGGTTATCGTCGACCTCGCCGCCGGTCGCGTCGTCGTCGGCGAAGAGTTCGAGCATCTCGCGAGCATCCGCGAGCAGGCGGGCGGTCCGGTCCATCCGGCCGGTCTCCTCGCGGAGATCGGCCAAGCGTTTCATCGCGCGTTGCGCGCTCTCGGCGTCGTTCCAGAAGCCGTCGGCGCGCGAGCGCTCGTCGAGCTCGGCTATCGTGCGGGACTGGCCTGCGTAGTCAAAGACGCTCCTTGAGCGCACTGAGGCGCTCGGCGAGGCGCGCGATGGAGGTCGTCTGTGAATCGGACATAGCCGCAACTCGTTCCGGCAGACCGGACGCCCCCCCTTTCACTCGGACGATTCGGTGGGATGGACGGACGACCAGCAACTTCACACGGAGGCTCACCATGTACGTCTCACCGCAGGAACGCCCGTACGAAACGCTCGCCTCGGGGCTGGGCGGCTTCGGCACCGGCTACGGCAACGATCTCGAGGGCGGCGACCCGCTCGCATTCTCTCCCGCGGACGCCGTCTCGCGGATGCTCCCGCCGCTCTCCTCGCTCGCCATGGGTCCGGCCGGAATGCTGATGGGCGGGATCTCACCGATCCTGCAGTCGCTCGGCGGGATTCTCCAGCAGCTCGCGCAGGCGCTCGGCGGGTCCAACGGATCGAGCGGCTCGAACGGCTATGGCGGCGCCTGTCCGACGCCGGGCGGCACGAGTTCGCCCGAGCAGTACTTCGGGAGTGCGAGTGGCTCGTCGACCGGCGATCCGCATCTGGCCTTCACAGGGAACGGCTCGAGCGCGCACTGGGATAGCATGACCGGACATGGCGATCTGCTCGACTCCGACTCGTTCCAGGGCGGCTTTCGACTCTCGACGCAGACGACCACGCCGAACGCGAACGGAGTCACGTTCAACGGCTCGGCGACCGCGAGCACGCACAACGGCGGGACCAACGTCACCCTCGACAACCAAGGGAACGCGACCATCGGCCGCAACGGCCGGTCGTATGCGTTGCAGAACGGTCAGAGCTACGATCTGGGCGGCGGCGAGAGCGTGAGCCGCGCCGCCGATGGATCGGTCGACATCAGCGAACGGAACGACCGAGGCGGCAGTATCGAGACGACGCTGCGCGATAACGGGCAAGGCGTCGACGTCAACGTCCGGGCCAACAACGTGGATCTCGGCGGGGATCTCGCGAACGGCGCCGCCGGTCGGGGGAATCCGCCCGGGTTGCCGGCCCCGTTTCCGGGAGGCGGCTTCCATCCACGGCCGCCGCATGCGGCCCCACCGCATCACATCCTCGAACCCGTCAGCGCGTACGACGAATAGCGGAAGAGTCGACGCTTAGGCGTCGACTCCGTGGCACTTCTTGTACTTCTTGCCGCTGCCGCAGGGGCATAGATCGTTGCGGCCGACCTTCGGGGCGTCGCGTTGCACCGGTTTGGCCGGCGACTCGTCGTCCTTGTTCGTGTGCAACTGTTGCGGACGGCGCGGCGCACCCGGCACCGGGCCGAGCAGTTGCTCGGCTTCGTGCGCGGAGAGCCGGCCGGCAGGCTCCGGCGCGAGCGAGCCGCCCGGGATCTGTTCGAACGTCGGCGGCGCGGCCTGTTGCATCGCGTCCGGCGCCGGACCGTGCTCGATCTTCACGTGGAAGACGCCCTTGACCGCTTCGTCGGCGATGTTGTTCTTGAGATCCTCGAAGATCTCATACGCTTCCTTTTCGTACTCGACGCGCGGGTCTTTCTGCCCATAGCCGCGCAGGCCGATGCCGGTCTTCAAGTGGTCCATCACGTAGAGATGGTCCACCCACTGACGATCGATGATCGGCAGCATCAGGTAGCGCTGTTCGACCAAGCGAAGGATGTCCGGCCCGACCTCGGTCTCTTTGGCTTCGTATGCGGACTCGCCGGCTTCGCGCAGGGTGCGACGGATCTCTTCACGGTCCTTATGCTCGAGTTCGTCGACCGACACCATCGCCTTGACCGGGAAGATCGGATCGAGTTCGGTCAGTATCTCCTCGAGATTCCAATCCGCGGGCGGTGCGTTCTCGGCGGCGTTCTGCTCGATGCTCTCGTCGATCTTCTCGGCAAGCGTCTGCGTGATATACGAACGCGAATCGAACTTGCCTTCGAGGATCGCACGCCGATCGCGATAGATGATCTCGCGCTGTTTGTTCATCACGTCGTCGTATTCGAGGACGTGCTTACGGATCTCGTAGTTGTGGCTTTCGACCTTGCTCTGGGCGCGCTGGATCGACTTGGAGACCAGGCCCGACTCGATCGGCGCGTCGTCGGTGAACCCGACGCGGTCCATGATCGAGGACATACGCTCGCCGCCGAACAGCCGCATCACTTCGTCTTCGAGCGAGATATAGAAACGCGTCGAGCCGGGGTCGCCTTGGCGACCGGCGCGGCCGCGTAACTGGTTGTCGATCCGGCGTGATTCGTGCCGCTCGGTACCGATGATGTGCAGGCCGCCGCTATCCGCAGCGCCTTCGCCGAGCTTGATGTCGGTACCGCGACCCGCCATGTTGGTGGCGATCGTCACCTGACCCGGTTGGCCGGCATCCTTGATGATCTCGGCTTCTTGCTCGTGGTACTTGGCGTTGAGGACGTTGCACTCGACGCCCTTGCGGCGCAGCATCGCGGCCAGCACTTCGCTCTTCTCGATCGAACGGGTACCGACCAGGACCGGACGGCCTTTCTTGTGCTCGACGATGATCTCGTCGACGACCGTCTCGAACTTGGCCTTCTCGGATTTGAAGACGATGTCGCTGTTGTCTTTGCGGACCATCGGCATATTGGTCGGGATGACGACCACGTCGAGACCGTAGATATCGCGGAACTCGCGTTCCTCGGTCTTCGCGGTACCGGTCATGCCGGCCAGATGATCGTAGAGCCGGAACAGGTTCTGGAAGGTGATGGTCGCGAGCGTCTGATCCTCGCCGCGGACCTTGATGCCTTCCTTCGCCTCGATGGCCTGATGGATGCCGTCGGAGTAACGGCGCCCGTACATCAGACGGCCGGTGAACTCGTCGACGATGACGATCTCGCCGTCCTTGATGATGTACTGCTGGTCCTTGTGGAACAGGTTGTGCGCCTTGAGGGCGGCGTTCAACTGATGCGCGAGTTCGATGTTGCGCTGATCGTAGAGATTGCCGACGCCCAGCATCTTCTCGACCTTGGCGACGCCGGACTCCGTGATCGGAACCGCATGCGCCTTCTCGTCGACCGTGAAGTCCTCTTCTTTTTTCAGGCGCGGGATGATCTGCGCGAAGTTGTCGTAGAGTTCGGTCGACTCTTGCGACGGACCGCTGATGATGAGCGGCGTACGCGCTTCGTCGACCAGGATCGAGTCGACTTCGTCGACGAGCGCGAAGTACAGCTGGCGCTGTACGAGATCCTCGACCTGCCACGCCATGTTGTCGCGAAGGTAGTCGAATCCGACCTCGTTGTTGGTGACGTAGGTGATGTCGCGGTTGTACATCTCGCGACGTTCCGCCGGCTCGAGTCCGTGCTGGATCGTCCCGACGGTCAGGCCGAGGAACGTGTAGAGCTGCCCCATCCATTCCGAGTCGCGCTTGACGAGATAGTCGTTGACCGAGACGACGTGCACGCCTTTGCCTTCGAGCGCGCGCGCGACGACCGGCAGCGTGGCGACGAGCGTCTTACCCTCGCCCGTGCGCATCTCGGCGATCCGGCCTTCGACCAACACCTGGCCGCCCATGATCTGCACGTCGAAGTGGCGCATCCCGAGCGTCCGAACG
>JBEPVY010000089.1:0-9218 GCA_041690835.1 Vulcanimicrobiota bacterium
GCGCGCCGCAGGTCGGCGACGTCCGCGGCGTCGGCGCGTTCTGGGCGATCGAACTCGTCAAGGATAAGAAGACCAAAGAATCGATCGTCGGTTGGCAGGGCGGCGACGCCGGTCCGCTGCCGGCGTTCCTCAAGAAGCTCCGCGATCACGGCGTCTACGCGTTCGGCCGCTACGGGATCCTGGTGATCTCGCCGCCGCTCATCATCGAACGCGAACAGCTCCAGTTCGGCTTCGACGCGATCGAGGCGGCGCTCGCCGAGACGGGGCCCTTCTAGCCTAAGACCGCCAGATCGTAACCTGTCCAGGGGCCCAGTATCTCGACGAGACGCTGGGTCTCTTCGATGTGCTCGGCGGTTACCGTCGCGACCGTGCGTATGCCGAACGACGCGGCGGCGCGGATCGCCCGTGCATCCTCTTCGCGACGCATCTCGCCGACGTAGATCACTTTCGCGCCGATGTGCGCGGCCTGTTCGACCAGATCTTTGGCTTTCATGGGCTCGGGGCCGAAGACGCGCACACCCGAGCGTGAGAGGCGAGAGGCGGCGTTCGAGAAGATCCATTCGCCTTCTTCGGGCTTGGTCGCGTGGATGATGGTGACGCTACGGCGCGCGTCGTCGTCGCGCAGGCGCGCGAGCAGTTCCGCGAGGTGCGGAACCGACATCCGGATGGTCGGGTAGGGATCGAACGGGGGCTGACCCATATGAATTAGCTATCGGCCTCCGAGCCCGGTTTTCGTAGTCCGCTAGTGGACGACGCCGAAGCCGAAGCGCCAGCCGGTCAGCTTCGAGCGGACGAAAAGCATCGTACGTTTCTTTCCGCGGTAGACGTAGGTCTGGACGCCGGCTTCGTTCTCGATCATCTTGCGGCCGACCGCATCCAGCTCCGGCGAGATCTTCGAGGGCTCGACGAAGATGTTGGTCGGATCGGAGTGCAGCGCGATGACGACCTTGGAATCGACCGCGAAGAAGGCGACGCCGCTCCCGAGACCCATCTCGCGCACCAACTGGCCGCTCAGCTCGTTCAGGAAGACGGAGCCGCCGAGGATGCCGACGATCTTCCCGTTCGGGCCGCGCACCGGAATCGCGATCACGGCCGACTCTTTGCCGGTCGACTTGCTGCGGACGAGTTCGCCGATGGTCGGGTTGCCGGCGAGCGCCGACTGGAAGTACGTGCGATCGACGAGGGTCGCTTTCTGCAGACCGGCCGCGGTCGTCCAATACGTGCCGTTCGCCTTGGCGAAGAAATAGACGCCGGGCACGTTGGCCTTCGCGGCGGCGGCGAGCGGCGCGGCGATCGCGTTCCAATCGGCGGACCTAGCCTCGGGCGTCGCAGCGAGCGTCTCGAGCGAGTCTTTGACGGAGTTCAGGTGCGCTTCGGCGAGCGAGACCAGCGAGGAGAGGGCGATCGTGCCGTCCACCAGGACGGGGGCTTGTTGGGCGTTCGCGGGGCCGGTCAGGGCGAGCGACGCGAGTGCGGCGATTGCGAGAAAACGCTTCATATGCTCTGCTTCAAAGCAGGCGACCGCTCTGCCTTCGCGCCAATACCGAATCGAACGCTTTTCCGGGAGATCGAAAGATGTTTCACGCGCTCCTTCTCAGTATCGCGACGCTTGGCAGCCTCTCCGCCAACGGGTTGGTGATCGATCGCGAAGGTTTTGGAATCGATCGCGCGGCGGTCGTCTTTCGCGATGCCACCGGCGAGGTCGCGCACGCGACCACCGACGAGAACGGGCGCTTCACGGTGACGCTTCCGCGAACGCCGACGACCTGGGAGGCGAGCGCGACCGGATACCAGAGCAAGCATCTGCATTTCTCCGACCCGCTCAAGTTGATCGCGACCCTCTCGCTTCACGAACCTGGTTTCACGCAGCCGGTCGGCTCCGACGATCTCGGCGTCCTGCCGTATCAGGACGTCGGCTACGCGCTCTCGCTTTCGCCGTATCAGGTCTTGATCGGCGGCAGTCAGGTCGGCGTCGGCGATCGCGGCCTGGGCGGCAGCGCGAACGTGGACATGGACAACGGCACCTCGGTCGACGCGCCCGCGCACTACCTCTCGTTCGTCGGCGTCGCGAGCGCGTCGTCGTCCTATGGTTTCTCGCACGGTACCTCGGGACGCTTCGATCTCGGCTTCGACGGACCGAGCACGAACCTCGGCACGATCGGCGGCGGGCGGCTTCGTCTCGAGGGCGTGCAGTCGCGCGTCGGCGATGCCTACGTCGCGTTCGGCACGAGTACGGGAGATGCGACCACCAGCACTCGCGCCGACCTGGTCGCGCGCACCAAGATCGGGAAGGCGCGGGTCCTGTTCACCGCGGGCTCCGGCTCCTTCGACGACATGACGTCCTCGCCGACCGCGCTATCGCAGTACACGGACGCGAAGCTGCGCCTCGATCTTCCGATCGGAGGATCGAGACTGCGCTTCGAGGCGGCGACCAAGAGCAAAAGCAAGACGCCGATCGCGGACTACGTCGAGAACGAAGCGTCCTCGGACGTGCAGTTGCTGCTGAGCCATACGGGCGGCGCGCTTTCCAGCGAGTACGGCTTCGAGCAGTCGCTCTCGACCGGAACGCGCGACTACGTCGGTTCGCACACGAAGCATTACACCGGCGTCGTGCGCGGCGGCCGGTTCTTCACGAGCCAGCAACTCACGTCCGGGCGATTGACCGCGACCGGGTCGCTCGCATCCTACACGCTCTCGACGGTCGGGACGACCAGGTATACGCAGGCGAATGCACAGAGCGCGGCCGGCCCGACCTTCGGGCTCTCGACCCAATGGGACTTCGACGACCATCTGCGCCTGCAGGTCGCGCATGCGGCCAACGAAGATTCGGCGGACGCGTCGTTCTATTTCGGCGATCCGATCCCGACACTGATCCTCGACATCAGTCAGGTGAACGAAGCGACGCTCTCGTATCGCACGCGCGGCGGCTTCGTCGCGTCCGCGACGATGGTGGGCGAGCGCTACGTCAGCTATCTCGGGACGACCACGCTCTTGGGGCGCGGCCTGAGCGTCGATTGGCCGATCGACGATCGCTGGCGCGTACGGGCCTGGACGTTCGGGCTAAACGATCAATCGGCGGCGATCCCGGTCGGAACGCTCGGGCCGTCGCGCGGACGGGACGTCGGCTGGCTGACCTACTACGCGTCGCCCGGCGTGCGATTCGACGCGATCTACCGGCGCGAGACCGACCCGATCGAGTTCGGCCGGTACCTCGACAGCGATGCCGCCTTCGTGTTGAACCGGCACGTGATGCTGATCCTGACCGACGAGCGGCATGCGACCACGTCGTCGTTCGGGCTCTCGCTCCGCTTCGGATCCGACGCCGCTAAATGACGCGCCGGGGCGGGCTCTTTTTCGCCGCGATCGCGGCGCTGACGATCGCCGGGTGCGGCGGGCGCGGTTCCGTCCCGCGCACCCTGGCGACGCCGACCCCGCGCCCGATCTTCGGCGCGGTCGGCGCGCATCAGATCTTCACGATCTACGCGTTTCATAATACGGGCGGCGAGAACGGCCTCCCGGTCTCACCGAGCGGCGACGGCGCGGCGCCCAAGGGCACGCTCACGATGGTGGATATGGGCGGAACGAACGAGCTCTTCGGGCGCACGGCTGCGGGCGGGAATTCGAGCGGATGCGGCGTCTTCTTCAAGCTCGCCACGAGCGGTAGCGGATATGCGCTCGCGTACTCGTTCAGCGGCAACGACGGCTGTTCGCCGCGGCACGATGCGATGATCCTGGACGGTAACGGCCTGCTCTACAGCACGACGCAAGGCGTGAACGACGACGGCTCCACCACCTACAACAACGGGCAGATCCTCACGCTCGATCCGGGCACGCTCGCGGTCACCGACATCCATCCGTTCGCGGGGTCTCCGAACGACGGCGGACAGCAGCACAGCAGTTTTTCGATCGATCCGTCGAGCGGTGTTCTCTACGGGCAGAGCGCCCTCGGCGGCGCCGGGAACGAAGGTTCGATCTATACGATCTCGCCGAACGGCGGAGCGACCACCCTGATCCACAGTTTCGTGCACGCCGAGGGTGAGGAGCCGCACGGGCGCATTCTCTTGGTCGGAAACACGCTCTGGGGCATCACCCGCAAGGGCGGCGCGAGCGATCTCGGCACGGTGTTCAGCATGGCCGTTCCGACCCCCGGACCGAGCACGCCGCCGGTGGTGGACGTGCACGACTTCAGCGGGGTGGGTAGCGACGGCGCACATTCGGATCACGGCTATCTGACCGCGGTCCCGAGCGGGAGCGACGTGATCCTGTACGGGATGACGCAGTGCGGTGGAACCGGACGGGGCGGCGACGAGAGCGATTGCAGCGGGATGGGAAGCGGCGACGGAGTGATCTTTCAGATCGACACCGCGACCGGCGCATACAATACGTTCTACCAGTTCACCGGCACGAACAACGACGACGGCGCCGATCCGTACGGCTCGCTTCTCTACGATGCGGCGAGCGGCTACCTCTACGGCATGACGCGCTTGGGGGGGAGTCACGATAAGGGCACGATCTTCAAGATCGCGCCCGCTGCGTTCGGTTCGACCGGAACGCTCCAACAGCTCTATCACTTCGACGGAACGAGCGGCGACGGGTCGCACCCGATCGACAACCTGATCCTCTCGGGCGGCAAGCTCTACGGCATGACGACCGAGGGCGGTTCGAGCAAGGACGACGGGACGATCTTCGCGTTTCCGCTCTAGCGGGCGGCTACTGGGTCTTGTAGGAGCGCGTCGAGACGGGTGCGACGACGGGCCCGCGCCGCGTCGCATCGATCCGGTAGGCGACGTTCGTGAGCCTGGACGGACAGCAGAGCGGGTCTGAATCCGCGTAGTGATTGAAGATGGCGCCGATCTTCGACCTGCCCGAGAACGTCGCGGTCTGCAGCGAGCCGAGCGCACGACTCTGCATCGCGCGCGGCGCGAGCGTTCCGGCGAATCGGCCGGCGGAAAAGACGAACGCCTGGTAGTACGTCGGACGGCACATGCCGTCGAAGCCGGACTGGCCGTCGATGATGACGCTAGCCCCGCTCGCGACGGGTTTATTGAAGAGCATCCAGCCGGCCGCTACGATCGCGCGATCCGCGGCCGAGACCGGCCTGCGCGTGAGCTTCGCCGTGATGCAGCGCGGGTTCATGGACATATCCGCATGCGGTGCGCGCGGAATGGTCGCGCCCGCGGCGTTCCAGTTGGTGGGCGTGGGTGCATCGAGCCAGCTTGAGGTGGCCAGCGCGAGGACGAGAGCGTGTGCGATAAGCATTCGAGCGCGCTAGCTCTTCAGTTCGTGCCCGAGCGGCGCGAACGAGCCGCTCTCGAAGGACGGCGTCGCGTGCATGGTCGAGAGACGCAGGCGGCGCGTCCGCGGATCCATCGAGCGGATCGTGACTTCGACGGTCTCGCCGAGTTCGTAGTCGCTCGGGATCGCTTCGTTCTCAGAGATCGTTCCGACGATCCCCGGAGCGAGTTCGATCTTCAGCTCGGCACCGTTCTCGATGACCTTGCCCTCGACGACTTTGCCGCGCTGCAAGAGCGCCGCATGATCGCGCCACGGATCCGGGAGCATCGCGCGCCGCGAGACGCCGATCTTCTTGCCGCCTTCGTCGACGCGTAGGACCTTGACGGCGAACTTGTCGCCGACCTTGACGACGTCGGCGACCTTCTCGACCCGTTCGAGGGCGAGTTCGCCGATCGGCACGAGCGCATCCACGCCGCCGAGATCGACGAACGCGCCGAAGTCCGCGAGCCGGACGACGGTCGCTTCGCGTTCTGCGCCGACCTTGAGATTTGCGAGCAGCTCCGCACGCGCGCCGCGGCGCTGTACTTCGAGCGCCTGGCGGTGCGAGACGACGACGCGCTTCTTGGCATCGTCGGCATCGAGCACGATGGTCGGGATCTTGGTCCCGGCGAGCTGTTCGGGAGCGATTCCGGCAAGTCGCGACTGCGACGCCGGGAGAAATCCGCGGAACGCCCCGATGCTTACCAGGTAGCCGCCTTTGACGGCGCTCTTGAGGGTCGCCTCGACGATCTCGCGCGTGGTCTTTCCGGCGGCCAGGGCCTTCCAGGCCTCTTCGACCTGCGCGCGACGCGCGGCTTCGGCGGCGGCTCGCGCCGCAGCTGCGGCGCGGGCTCGCTCGACGGCCTCGGGATCCGGCGCGACCGGCGGCGAGGGTACGGGTACGGGCGCGGCGACGACCGCTTCGGGGGTAGCTATGACGACCTCGGGCGCTTCCGGCTCCGGGGGCTCGACCGCCGCGGGCGCCTCGACGGGCGCGGACACCTCGACGGGTGCCGGGGCGGCGACGGGGACGGATGCCTCGACGGGTGCCGGAGCTTCGACGGGCGCGGGTGCCTCGGCGGCTTCGGCGGCGACGGGTGCAGCGGGCTCGACCGGTGCGGGGGCAGCCTCGACGGCAGTGGGTTCGGGAGAAGCAGCCTCGGCCTGAGCGAGTTCGGGCTGCGGTTGAAGATCGTTGTCCATGGTGCGCTTTCGCGTTTCGCGCATTTTCGCGCGATTTCTTGCCTGGAATGCCGCCGATCAGATATCCGGGCGGGAGAGGCTCGGGTCGATCAGCGGGATGTGGGCCGCCGGATCGATGCTCTTCTGCAGATGCGCGGGAAGTTCGTCGAGCATGACCTCGAGGGTCGGGCGGACGATCGCGCGCAACAGATGCCCGCCGCTGACGCGACCGCCGCGATGTCCCACGGTCACGTGCGCGTGGACGATGGGTTCGTCGCCGTCGAGCGCGATGTCGCCGAGCACCGAGAGCACCTCGACCTGCTCGTCGATCGGGATCGGTTCGTAGTCGCGCTGTTCCCATACGAAGTAGCCCAAGGTCGCTTCGCTGAAGCCGCCGACCGCGGTGAATCGGGCGGCGCTGATGCGCTGCTCGACGGCGAACGTCTTCAGCAGCGACGCGACCTCGTCGCCGGTCTGGAAGACCAATGCGAAGGTGCGCAACGTCGAACCGGTGGGGATCTCGATGAAACGCATCAGGGCCTCATGTCGTGGAAGGCGTTTTGGAGCGGCGCGACGTCGATCTGGAGCAGGCCGCCCTTGGGGTGATCCATGTCGACGATCGTGAAGACCGTCGCGGCGAAGAGCACGCAGAAGATCACCGAGAGCGCGCGATTGGGCGAACGCACGCGCCCGAACGTAAGCCCGAGCAACGCGGCACCGACGAGCGTACAGAGGATGACGATGCCGAGGATCGGCGGCGGGATGTGGTTGTTGACGGCGGCCACCTGATACTCGGCGATGTCGCCGGCCTTGTCGATCTCTTCGGCGAGCGTGAGATACGCGACGTCGCGGCGGTCGGCGCGAACGTCGGCCGTCGCCATATCCCAGAGCCGTCGGTAGTAGCCGTTCGCGGCTTGGGCGTTCGGGCTGTCCTCCCAGGTATACGAGACGTCGCCGAGCGCGCGGATACGTGCGCCCGTGTATCTGCGCACCAGATCGCGCTCGATGTCGCGCCGCGCCGGCGGCAAGTAGTCCATGTGGTCGTACGCCGCAGCGACCCCGTCGGCTTCCTCGACGACCAGCGCGCGGCGCGCTTCGAAGCGCTCCGCAGCGAAGGAGAACGAGAAGGCGAGGATCAGGACGATCAGACCGAAGATCGCGGTCTGTCCGAGACCGAACGCGTTCTCGTCGCGCCCGTCCCTCTGGGGGGCGTAGCGCGCGGCCAGCGCGTAGCTGCCGAAGAGCGCGACCAACGAGAGCACGAGCGTCAGGACGAGAAAAAAGACCGCCGGCTGGTCGGTAAGCGTATCGATCATGGGCCCAGCGTACGACTGTCCGGACGACGCTCCCTGGAAGCGCCCCGAACTTCAGGGCAAGAGCGTGAGGCCGTTCGGGTCGTCCCCGGTCGGATATTCGGCGATCATGCGTCGCTCGCGGATGTCGATGACGCTGACCGTCGAGGCACGTTCGTTGGTCACGGCTGCGCGCCGACCGGATGGGTCGATCGCAACGCCGTGCGGACCGAGTCCGGTGTGGACGAAGGCCGCGAGCGTCATCGTCGCAGCATCGATGATGGCGACGCGATCGTCGGGCCGTTCGAGGGTGCCCTGGTTCGCGACGACGAGCGTCTTGCCGTCGGGCGTGATCGATATCTGTATGGGATTCCGTCCGACCGTCAAGCGTCGGAGGACCCGCGCCGTTCGGAGGTCGATCGCGACGACCGCGTTCTGCGGTCCGAGCGTCGCGTAGACGAAACGGCCGTCGGGAGCGACGGCGACCTGCACCGGCGATCCTCCGACCGGGATGCGTGCTATTTCGGTGCGACGGCGGACGTCGATGACGCTCACGCTGGACCCCTCCGCGTTCGCGACGTAGAGCCGTCGACCGTCGGTACTCATCCGCATGCCGTGCGGGTGCTTGCCGGTCGGGATCTTACGCAGGATCGTCTTCGTCCGTAGATCGACGACCACGACCGCATCTTCTTGAGCCAGCGTCACGTAGGCTACGCGGCCGGCCGCATCGCAGACGACGTGGGCCGGGTGTAGGCCGAGGGCGATCGTCGACGTCACCGCGAGGGTCGCGGCATCGATGCCGACGAGGCTCCCGCGCATCGGCATATCCGCCATCGACGCGTCCATCTTCTCGTCGGTCCCGACCGCGAGCACGAGACGTCGCCCGCACCGCTCGACGTTATGCGGGAAGATGCCGACCCTGACGTGGTGCGCGCCTTTGGTCGTCGTGTCGATGACGCTCACGGATCCGGCGGCTTGATCGGCGGTGACGATTCTCTCCGCTCCGGCGCTCGCCGGCGATGCGGCGACGCAGAGCGCGAAGAGCGCTACGCTAGCGCAGCGTTTCGATATACGTCGCAACGTCAAGTACATCACGTTTCGAAAGCGTCGCCGGATAGAGTTGTGGCATCGGCGGTGCGGGGTGCTCGATCCATCTCTCGGCCTCGTCCGTCGATTTGCGCGAAGCCTCGTTTTTGAGGGATGGCCCGACCCCGCCTTCGCCTGCGGCTCCGTGGCAGGCCGCGCAGTTCTGCTTGTAGATGGTCGAACCGTGTGCCGGATCCGGCGCGGCGTTCTCGGCCGACACGGTCGCCGGAGTGACGGCGGCGACGGGTGTGACGGCGACCGCCGAAGCGGGTGCCGTGCCGTATCCCCACACGCTGAGCACCGCCATCGCGACCGCGCTCATACCCGTCGCCCATCCGATTCCCGCGGCATAGCGCTGCCCCGCAAAGCCCGTCAGAAAGCCGA
>JBEPVY010000090.1:0-9078 GCA_041690835.1 Vulcanimicrobiota bacterium
CAGCTCGGCGACGTGATGAAAGAGAGCGCGCAAGCCGCGGTCTCGTTCCTCCGCTCGCGTTCGGCCGAACTCGGTCTGGCGGACGACTATTTCGCGAAGCACGATCTGCACATCCACGTGCCGGCCGGGGCGACGCCGAAGGACGGCCCGTCCGCGGGCATCTCGATGGCGACCTCGATCACCTCGATGTTGACCGGCCTCAAGGTCGATCCGCACCTCGCGATGACGGGCGAGATCACGCTGACCGGCCAAGTGCTGCCGATCGGCGGGCTCAAAGAGAAAGTCCTCGGCGCGAAGCGCGCGGGCATCTCGAAGATCCTCTACCCGAAGCGCAACGAGATGGACCTCGACGACATCCCGAAGGAAGTCCGCGACACGATGACCTTCGCTCCGGTCGAAGAACTTTCGCAAGTCTTCCAACACGCCCTCGGCAAGCGCGTCATCTCTCCGGTAGAACTCGGCGAGAACCCGCGGCCGTCGAACGTCGTGCCGATCCGTCGCAATGGCGCGGCGAAACGTCCGCGGGTGACGACGACGGCGCGGACGCGGCGCCGGTCGCGCTGAGCGACCGCCTAACGGAAAGGAAAGAGCGCCTGACGGCGCTCTTTTTGTTTGAGCTGGTGCTCCGAGACGCTCCGCTCCTCGGCCGGGAGGGGCGCAGCCGCCACCCCCAGGACAGCGCAACCACCCCTTGTCATCCCGAGCGTCGGGAGCGAAGCGACCAGAGTCGAGGGACGGTTCGAAGCTTCTCAATGGTGGCTCTCCCTCGACTCCGCTTGGCTACGCTCGGCAGGACATATCACCTGGTCTCACCCTGAGGAGCGAAGCGTCTCGAAGGGCGCGGACCGAACGGCACGCAACACGGCGATATGCGATTCGCTGCCGTGCTCGCGTTCGTGGCTCTCGTGGCGTGCGCCATGCGGTCGCCGCAAAAGACGCCGACGCCTCGTCCGATCGTGTTCCGATCATTGGACACGGGAGCAGTAGAGATCCTTGATGTCACCGCCGACACACCTATTCCATGGAAAACTGCGCCGAAGCAGCTTTACCTCGAAATCGCGCAGGGTGCGAACGCGGATGCCTTTGCGCGACTCATCAAAAGTAGAATGAGAATCACCTACGCGACCATCGACGATTCCGGCGCCGGGGAACGATTTGTTCTGATGTTCCTACGCGTGGTGAGCGTTACCCCAGGGCCGGTTGGGAGTGCTCCACCCCATGCCGTCGTGACCCTCGCGATCGGTCGCTACCGGCTCAAATGCGGACCGCCAACCTGTGCGAACGTACGTAGGGCGCTCCGCGTATAGGTTCTCGGCGGTCCCTCGACTCCGCTTCGCTACGCTCGGCATGACAAGGATCGAGTCCGTGCCGCATGGGCGCTAGACCGCGACGGTGGCGTCGTAATTGCTGGTCGTGTCGGCGATCGTGTTGCGTTGTTCGTCGAAGACGTGATAGGTGCCGAGCGGGGCCGCGTAGAGGTGGAGAGTCGTCGTCTTGGCGACGGCGATGCAGCGGTGGACGTCGGCGTCGTCGGCGCGATAATCGATCGCGCCGGGGTCGAGCGACATCTCACCCAAGCGGCTGACGCGCGCATAGCCGGCGGTGGTACCGTCGTCGAGGCGGCGATAGTTCTCGACCGTCATGGTGCCGCCGACGACCGCGAACCAGCACTGTTTGCCGCCGTGATCGTGGAGGCTGGTGAACGTGCCCGCCTGCCAATGCAACGCGAGCAGTTCGAAGTTCGCGTTCTTGTGCACGAGCGTGCGCGTGTAGGGCTGCCCGGCGTCGAATGCCGCGGGCGGAGCGAAGGTCGAGCCCTGGGCCGTCACCTCGGAGAGCCACTGCAGAATACGATCGCCGTCCGATGCAGACGTAGGAGCCGGCAGACGGTCGAGATCGTGCGCGATCCGGATCATGTGCGGGCGCCTTCGCCGTACTCGACGCGGATGCCCTCGCCCGCCTCGACGCGCCCGACGATCTTGCCGAAGCTCGAGTCCGATCCGGCGGGCAGGGAGACGAGCAGGCCGCCCGAGGTCTGCGCATCGGAGAGGGCGATCCGCAATGCCTCGGAGACGCCGGGTGCGAAAGTCGTGAACTCGGCATCGGTCGCGGCGTTCGTGCGCGTGCCGCCCGGAATACAGTCGGTCGCGATCAGTTCGAGCACCCGATCGAAGAGCGGGACCGCGCCCGCATCGAACACCAAGCGGACGCCGGATGCCCGCGCGACCTCGCCTGCGTGACCGAGCAGACCGAAACCGGTCACGTCGGTCGCGGCATGCGCGCCGGCAGCGAGCATCGCGCGAGCCGCGACGTCGTTGAGCGTCGTCATCGACGCGATCGCCTCGCGCAAACCCACGTCGTCGATAGCTCCGCGCTTGTGTGCCGTCGTAAGGATACCGGTGCCGATCGGTTTGGTAAGAACGAGCACGTCGCCGGCGCGCGCACCCGCGTTGGTGACGATCCGATCCGGATGGATCGTCCCGGTCACCGCCATGCCGTACTTCGGCTCGTCCGATTTGATCGTGTGTCCGCCGACGATCGCGACGCCGGCCCTCGTCGCGATGTCCGCCCCGCCGCGCAGGATCTCGACGATCACGTCGCCTTCGAGGTCTTCCGGAAACGCGCAGATATTGAGCGCCGAGATCGGCATGCCACCCATCGCGTAGATGTCGGAGATCGCGTTGGCCGCGGCGATCCGGCCGTACTCGTACGGATCGTCCACGATCGGGGTGAAGAAGTCGACCGTCTGGACGATCGCCAGATCGTCGCGGAGCTTCACCACGCCGGCGTCGTCGCCCGCGGACGTGCCGACCAGGACTCGGTCGTGTGTCGGCATGGGGACGCGAGCCAAGATGGCGGCGAGGTCCGCCGAGCCGAGCTTGCTCGCACATCCCGCGCACGCGGAGCGTTCCGTCAGACGAAGAGTCACGATGCCGCAAGGTACGCCGCGCGAGCGCCGAATATCTTCGCGACTATGAGGAAGACCCTGCTCTTTTTACCCGGCCCGGTGGCCGTGGCCGAACCCGTCCTCGCGGCGATGGCGCGCCCGCTCGAAAATCACCGTGGCCCCGAGTTCGCCGCGCGTCTGACGCGCGTCGCCGACCGGCTCAAACCGATCTTCGGGACCAGCGGTCCGGTCGTGTTGCTCGGCTCCTCGGGGTCGGGCGGGATGGAAGCGGCGGTCACCAGCATGTTCTCGCCGGGCGACGTTCTGCTCGCCTGCCCGATCGGCGTCTTCGGCAAGCGCTTCGCCGAGATCGCGCGCACCTTCGGCTGTACCGTCGAAGTGCTCGATACGCCCGCCGGTGCCGCGCTCGATCCGGACGCGTTCGCCGCGCGCCTGAAGGCCGACACCGAGAAGAAGATCACCGGCGTCTTGCTCACGCACAACGAGACCTCGACCGGCGTGCAGAACGACATGTCGCGCTACGCACAGGCGCTGCGCGAACACGGCGCGATCTCCGTCGTCGACTCGGTCAGCGGTTTCGGTGCGACCCACTTCAAGATGGACGAGTGGGGCTACGACGTCGTGGTCACCGCCGCGCAGAAGGCGCTGGCCGCGCCGCCCGGGATGGCGATGGTCGCGCTCGGCGCGCGCGCGGTCGCGCGGCTCGAGACGTCGAAGTGTCCGCGCTATTACTTCGACCTGAAGAAGGCGCTCGATTTCTCGAAGATCGGGCAGACGCCCTGGACGCCGCCACTCTCGATCGTCTACGCGCTCGACGCCGCCCTGGACATCTACGAAGCGGCCGGCGCAGACGCCGTCGTCGAGCGGCACGCGCTCTACGCGCGCGCGATCCGGGCCGCCTTCGAAGCGCTCGGCTTCGAGATATTCTCACATGCCGGCGCGCACTCGGTCACGGTCGTCGCGGCCGCGCCGCCGGCGGGCGTCGATCCGGGCAAGTTGCTCGATGCGCTCCGCATCGATCGCGGCGTGATCCTCTCGGGCGGTCAGGCCGAACTTGCGGGGAAGATCGTGCGCATGGGCACGATGGGCGCCATCTCCGAGACCGACATCCTCGGCGCGATCGGCGCGATCGAGATCGCCTTGCTCGAGGCCGACGCACCCGTCCATCTCGGCGCCGGCGTGCAAGCCGCGCTCCGCGAACTGATCGGCAACGCCCGCGTCCCGGCCTAGTCAGGTCTCGATCGGTGGCGTGCTCGCGGTCTTCGGACCGAAGCGTAGCAGTTGGTTGAGGACGACCGCGATCACGGTCGCAAGCGTCAGCGATGAATCGAAGAGCGGGCGGATCCATCCCGGGACCTGTCCGTAGAGCTGCGGCAGGATGTCGAGGCTCAAGCCGAAGCACAGCGCGACGCCGAGCACGAACGTCTTGCGCGTGTCGGGCTTCGCGCTCAGCATGATCTGGAATCCCGAGACCATCATGAAGCAGACGACGAAGACGACGATCGCGCCTTCGACCGGTGAGGGCATGATCGAGAGCAGCGCACCGACCTTGGGCGAGAAGCCGAGCAACGCGAACAGGGCGCCGGCCGCGTAGGCGATCCAGCGGCTGGTCGCGCCCGACGCGGCGGAGAGCGCGACGTTGCTCGCCGACGTATCCGAAGCGACGCCGCCGAGCAGACCGCTCACGGTCACGCAGGCCGCATCCGCCGCCAGGCCGTTGGCGATCCGACCGATGTCCGGCTCGACCCAGCCCGCGTCGTTCACCTTCTCGGCCATCACCAGATTGCCGAACGACTTCAGCGCGCCACAGATCGAGACGATCGCGAAGACGGGCACGAGCGACCAATCGAACGTGATGTGGAACATGCTGTCGAGCCAAGGAAGACCGACCCAGGGCATCTTGGCGAGGTCCGCCATCGCTCCATCCGGGAAGAGCCCGAACGCGCCGGACAGTGCGTAGCCCACCAGCATGCCGACCAACACGGCATAGAGTCGGACTTTCGCATTACCCCAGACGTTCAGCCCGACCATGACGAGGAGCGTGATCGCCGCGACGAACAGGCTGCTGCCGCGGATCGAATCGCCGGCGAACTGCACGAACAGAAACTTGGAGGCGCCGACCGGGATCAAGCTGATGGCGACCATGAAGACGACGAGTCCGGTGATCTCGGTCGGGAAGAGCGAAGCGAGCCTGCGGAAGAAGCGCGAGAAGACCAATTCGACGAGTCCGGCGACGATCGTCATGCCGCGCATCAAGGGAAGCCCGCCAAGCCACGCCGCGCTCATGGATGCGGCGAAGAAGTTCGGGCCGCACAAGTTCGGGCAGAGAAAACCCGAACCGAAGCCCGGCAATCGCAGCGCCTGGAGGACGGTTCCGATCCCGCACGAGATCATCGTCAGCGCGACCACCGCCGCCACTTCGCGGAAGCTTCCGCCGATCTCGTTCACCAGCACGATCGGCAAGACGAGCGTGCTCGACATCAGGAAGATGTGCTGCACGGCGAGCAGCGCGAGCGCGGAGTTCGGGGGTCGTTCGTCGACCCAATACGTGAGGTCGGCCGGTCGTATCACGCGTTACCCCGCCTTCATCCAGATGGGCGTCGCGAGGAAGAAGTCGGTGCCGACGTAGAGGGGCCGCCCGTCGACGACGACCTTACGGATGTAGATGAGCTTGCGCGCGGGCGATCCGCCCGGAGCGGGCCAGAGATATTGCACCCAGGCCGCGTCGGCCGACCGAAGCAGCTTGAGCGCGGCTGCGACCGGCCGGTTTCCGACCGCATCGCGAAAGTCTGCCAAGTTCCGGCCGGCCATCGTTGGGAAAGCGGGATCGACCAACGTCTTGCCTTGCGCGTCGAGGACGAAGACGAACGTATCGCTGAAGACGTAGGGTGATGCCGGGTCCTGAAAGGCGCGGAACGCGACCTTCTCGCCGGCGGTCTTTAGCAGATGCGCGGCTTGATCGACGCGCTGCCGCACCCACGCCTGCTCGACGCGCATCTGATAGAGCCCGCTTCCGACGACGTACGTCGTGCCGGCGGTCGCGACCTTACGGACGTACGCGCTCTTCCAACTAGGTCCGAGCTGCGCTTGCTCCTGCCACAGGTAGAAGACCCAGCCGGAGGCATCCGCCTGCGGCTCCCTGCCGACGTCCGTGATCAGGCGGACGATCGGTTTCCCGTTGATATCCCGCAGGCCCATCAGGTTCTTCCCGACGAGCGAAGGCGATGCGGCATGACAGGCGGTGGTGCCGTCGAGCGCATACACGAAGAGATAGTACTGGCCGAAATACCAACGCGAGTTCTTGCGCGCGAACTGCGCGCAAGAACTCGCGATCCCGTCGGTGCGGATCAGATCGGCGGCGTCGTCCACGAGCGCGACGAGATGCTTCGTATCGTCGTAGGCGTAGGCGGCTTGGTCGAGACTCGACCGGGACACGGCATGTTGCGCACAGGCGACCGGTGCGAGCGAGGCGAGGAGCGCGAGGACGACGCCCCACCGTCGCATTACACGCGGTGCCTCTTGAAGAACGGTTCCGCGACCGGCTTTGCGAACCACGGCAGCGTCGAGTAGAGCATCCCGTCGATGGTCGGATCCCAGGCCGTGACGGCGGCGGCGAGCGACGACCTGTGCAGATCCGCGCGGATGTCCGGCGAGAGCGGGAAGAAGAGCGCGACGTAGAGCACCAGCCAGCAGAAGATCGCCGCCTTTGCCAGGCCGACCGCGGCGCCGGCGACCGCATTGAAGATGCCGAGGATCGGCAGGCGCGCGACCTTGTCGAGCACCATCGAGATCGCGATCAGTACCGCATACGTGATCAGACCCGTCAGGCACATGCCGATCACGTGCGCGGAGCCCGGGCCGAGGTGCGTGATGCCGGAGATGAACCCGTCGAGCGCGCCGTTGTAGAACCACGGCGTCAATATCGAGAAGAAGAGCGCTACCGCGCCGCCGAGTTCCTTGACGAACCCGCGCCGAAAGCCTTTGATGCCCGCGATGACCGCGATCGCGCCGATCACCAGGTCCGGCCACGCGAATGGCATCAGCTGCGGATCACCGCATCGAGGCGCTCGCGCAGCGCATCGAGCGCGCGCGCGATCGCGGCGTCGGCTTCGACGTCGGTGATGGTGGCGTCGCGATGCTGGAGCGTGATCCGTACCGCGAGACTCTTCTTGCCTTCGCCGACCTGCTTGCCGCGATACTCGTCGAAGACGCGCACGTCGGTACAGAGATCGCCGATCGACTTCGCGATCGCGGTCTGGACCGAGTCCGCTTCGATGTCGAGCGCGACGACGAGTGCCAGATCGCGATACGTCGACGGGAACTTCGAGGGCGGCACGTAGTGCGGCGTCCGGTAGTCCGGCAGCGCGTCGAGATACATGTTGCAGACGTAGATCGGACCGATCACCCCGAACGCCGATCCGATGCGCGGGTCGACCTGGCCGATCGCCGCGACCTCGCGTCCGTCGAGCATCAACACCGCGGTCTTGCCGGGGTGCATCGCGTTGCGCACGTCGCGGGTCGTCTCGGGGGTGCGGCCCGTGACCGTGCGGATCAGCGCTATCGTGTCGCCTTTCAGGCGGAGGAACGACGCGTCGGTACCTTCGGGCTCGTCCTTGGGTCCAGTGGTGAAGCCGAACGAGAGCAGCGCCGACTCTTCGACCAGCCCTTCGATCGTGGTGAACGCATGACCGATCTCGAAGATACGGACCGGACGGCCGACCCGCGCGAAATGCTCTACCAAGCCCGGCCCGAGTGCGTAGCGCAGATAGCGCTGATCCTCGGAGAGCGGATTGCGGACTTCGACGGACGGATGGCTCGGTTCGATGCCGGCGCGCCGGCTCTTGGCGAGGAGCCCCGGACCGTGCAGCGCGTAGCTCGAGATCTCGTTGTATCCGAGTGCGGCGAGCGCGTAGGCGAGCTTGCGTTCGAGCCGGTACGGACGGCTCGAGATGTCGTGCGGATAGACGGCCGGCATCGAGGCGACCACGTTCTCGTAGCCGGCCATGCGCGCGATCTCTTCCACGATGTCGGCGCCGATGACGAGGTCGCGGCGCCACACCGGCGGCGTCACGTCGAGGTGCGCATCGTCGAGGATCGCGACCGTGCAGCCGAGCGCGCGCAGATGCGTCGCGACGGTCTCGTTCGGGAGTTCGAACCCGAGCAGACGCTTGACGTCGCGCACCGCGAAGCGGATCGGCGCCGCGGCGACGAGCGGTTCGCCGAACGCGTGGGGCGCGTACGCGGTCGCGCCGATCGCGACCAGCAGTTGCGCGGCGCGGGCTGCGCCGATATCGGTGAGCGCCGGCGCGAGCGACTTTTCGTGGCGCGAGGATGCATCCGTCCGGAACCCGAGCTTGGCGCTCGCGCGGCGCACGCGCGCGCCGACGAAGTTGGCGGCCTCGAGCACGATGGTCGTGGTGGTGGCGCTCACTTCGGAGGTCTTGCCGCCCTTGAGGCCGGCCAGACACTGCGCCTGCGATTCACCGGCGACGACGAGCACCTGGGGCGTGAGCTCGTGCTCGACGTCGTCGAGGGTCATCAGCTTCTCGCCGGCGCGCGCGTCTCGCACGATCAGGTGATGGTTGGCGATGCGCGCGTCGTCGTAGAAGTGGAGCGGCTGTCCCGTCTCGAGCATCGCGAAGTTCGAGATATCGACCAGGTTATTGATCGGGCGCTGCCCGGCGAGCGCAAGCCGGATGCGGATCCACGTCGGTGCGAGGTCGACCCGGACGTTCTCGAAGCGCTGGGCCACGAAGCGCGTGCAGTCCGGCGATTCGATGGTCACGACGGGCGCGCTGCCGGTCGGGTCGGACGCGGTGCCGGGGTTCGCGCTCGACGGCGCGCGCAACGCGGTGCCGGTCGCGGCGGCGAGTTCGCGTGCGAGGCCGAGCATCGAGAGCGCGTCGGGCCGGTTGCTGGTGACGTCGACATCGAGGACGGCGTCGCCGAGGCGGAAGTGTCCGACGATATCTGTTCCGGGTGCGACGTCGGCGTCGAGCTGGAGGATGCCGTCCTCGAACCACTCGGCGGGCAACGCCAACTCGTCGGCCGAGCACATCATGCCCTCCGACTCGACGCCGCGCATCTTGCGCCGCTCGATCTTGAGCAACGGCAGCTGCGCGCCGATGGTCGCGACCGCGATCCGCTGACCGACCGCGACGTTGGTGGCG
>JBEPVY010000091.1:0-8875 GCA_041690835.1 Vulcanimicrobiota bacterium
GTTTGCGTCGCTCTCGCTCGTGTTTGCGTCGCTCTCGCTCGTGTTTGCGTCGCTCGTGCTTGCGTGGGCTGGTTCGCCTGGTAAGGGGACGCGGTCGTACGGTGACACCGTGTTGGGCGGGCATGTCGGGTTGCCGAACTCGGTGAAGAGGACGCGCTTGTTCGTGCATGACTGGACGAGTTGCGAGAGGTAGGGCACGACTTCGGCGTCGAGGCGGCCGCGCGAGAAGGCGCTGTAGACGGAGTAGCCGTGCATGCTTGCGTGTTCCCAGGGCGCGGCGATGCTCGACGGGAGGATGCCGCGGTAGCGTTCCAGATCTTCGCCGTGGATGCCGCCGGTTGCGCCGGTGCCGCTGGTTTCGAACAGCGCTTGCGTGAGGCGCGCGCTCCAGCTCGCGGCGTCGAACGGGGTGCGCGGTTCGCGCAGGTTGGAGAACTCGTTGCCAAGATCCCAGAGGTAGAGCGCGGGGTGGCTCTTCAAACGCGTGCCGACCGTGCGCGCGAACAGTTCTTGCGCGGCCAGCAGTGGTTCGTCCGCATAGAAATCGCCGATGCCGTAGGGCGACTCCGCGCCGCCCGCGATCGTGCGGAAGCGGCCGTGCGGCGTGGCCGGGTCGAGCGTCCAGGCGGGGAGCCAGTTGACGCCGCTCATGTGGCCGCAGAAGAGCGTCGGCATCGCGCGCAGACCGGCGTCGGCGAACGCGTCCATCACGGCGACCAGGCGATCGAGCGCGAGCGGGTCCATCGCGTCGGGCGCGGGCTGGAACGCCTCCCACGAGAGGAAGAAGCGGACGATGTCTAGGCCGAGCGCGCGGATGCGGGCGGCGTCCTCGCGGATCTCGGCGAGGTCGAACCGTTCCCACATGTACATCGCGCTGCGGCGCGGCCAGTAGTTGACGCCCGTCAGAAAGCGCTCCATCCTGCCTCCTTCGCCGCACGACAGGGCCCCCCGCCCGACCGAGGGAAAGGCGCCGCATGGCTACCCCCCTCGTCGGCATCATCATGGGCTCCGCAAGCGACGCCGAAACCATGCAGGGCGCACGCGATGTGCTCGACGAGTTGAAGGTCCCGTTCGAGTTCCGGGTGGTCTCGGCGCACCGGATGCCGGACGAGATGTTCGAATATGCGGCCGAGGCCAAAGCGCACGGCCTCCAGGTGATCATCGCGGGCGCCGGCGGCGCCGCCCACTTGCCGGGGATGGTCGCGACCAAGACGGTGCTGCCGGTGATCGGCGTGCCGGTCCGCTCGCAAGCGCTCGACGGCTTGGACGCGTTGCTCTCGATCGTGCAGATGCCCAAGGGCGTGCCGGTCGCCGCGGTCGGGATCGGGAATGCGGCCAACGCCGCGCTGTTAGCGGCGCGAATCCTCGCGCTGCACGACGACGGGCTGGCCGAACGCTTGGAACATCTGCGCAAGCGCATGCACGATAAAGCCGTCGCCAGCACGCCGGAGTAACATGCAAGTCATCGGGATCATCGGCGGCGGCCAACTCGGCCGAATGATGGCGCTCGACGCGAAGCGGATGGGCTACGACGTGATCGTCCTCGATCCGGCCGAACGCTCGCCCTGCGGACAGATCGCCGACGAGCAGATCGTGGCCGGCTACGACGATCTGGACGCCATCGAAGAACTCGGCCGGCGCAGCGACGTCGTCACCTACGAGTTCGAGAACATCGCGATCGAATCGGTCGAGCGGCTCGAAGAACGCGGCGTCGAGGTGACCCCGTCGAGCGGCGTGTTGCGCGTCACGCAGGATCGATTCCGCGAGAAGGCCTTCATCCGTTCGTGTGGAGTGCAGACGGCCGATTTCGCGCAGGTCGCCTGGAGCGGCGATATCGACGCCGCGATCGAGAAGGTCGGCTTCCCGGCCATCCTCAAAACCATGCACGGCGGCTACGATGGCAAGGGCCAGTGGCGCGTGAACGACCGGGCCGCTGCGGAAAAGGCCGTGGACGAGGCCGTTAGCGCGACCCTGATCTGGGAGAAGATGATCCCGTTCGACCGCGAGCTCTCGGTGATCGCGACGCGCGGACGCGACGGCGCCGTCGTCTGTTTTCCACCCGGCGAGAACCTACACGACGACGGCATCCTCGCGATGACGATCGCGCCGGCGCGCATCTCGGAGGACGTCGCGCAGCGGGCCGGCGAGATCGCGCGCATGATCGGCGATGGACTCGGGATCGTCGGCACCTATGCAGTCGAACTCTTCGCACTCGCCGACGGGACGCTGCTGGTCAACGAGATCGCGCCGCGTCCGCACAACAGTGGGCACTATACGATCGACGCCTGCGCGAGTTCGCAGTACGAGCAGCACATCCGGGCCATCTGCGGGCTGCCGCTCTCCGCGCAGAAGCTCTACTCGGGCGCGATCATGATGAACATCCTCGGCGCCGGCGCCGGTAACGTGCTCGCAGGGTCGCACGAGCTGCTCGCCGACCCGAGCGTCGTGCTGCACTTCTACGGCAAGCGCCACGCGGTCGCACGGCGGAAGATGGGGCACTTCACGATGCTCACCGATGCCGCGCCGGGAGAGAACGACATCGCACGCGCACGCGAAGCACACGCGCGCTTGGGGTGGTCCGTCAGCTGAGCAAGGTCGGCTTTTCGGGAATATCGGTGAAGGCCATCGGACGGTCCCACCAGTCGTGGGCTCGGGCCGCTCGCATCGCAGCGCTCGGCGGGCTCGGAATGCGGCGTTCGAGTGCCGCTTTGTATGCGCCCTCGTAGCGGTCGATCATCCGCTCGGCGCTGAAGTTCTCCTCGACGTGCGAGCGGCAGGCGTGCCGATCGAGCGAGGCGAGTTGCGGAACGCGCGCGACCGCTGCGGCCACATCCTGGCAGACGAAACCGGTGACACCGTCGCGGACGATCTCGGGGATCGAGCCCATGTTCGCGCCGAGCACGGGCGTGCCGCACGCCATCGCTTCGATCAGGGTCAGACCGAAGCGCTCCGGGCGCGTCGTCATGTGCACCAGCGCGAGGGCGTTTGCCAGGAGTTCGTTGCGCGCTTCGCGCTGGACCGGGCCGATGAACTGGACCCCATCGCCATCGATGTGCGGCTCGACCTCGCGTTTGAAGTAACCCTCGTCGTGTGGGATGCCGGCGAGGATGATGCGCACGCCCGCGCGCTTGGCGATCTCGATCGCGAGATGCGCACCCTTCTCGGGGTGGAAGCGCCCGAGGAAGACCAGATAGTCGCCCGGCGTGGCGGAGAACGTGAAGAGCGACGGATCGATGCCGTTGTAGGTGGTGGCGAGATACTCGAGGCCGGGATCGCGGTCCGCGTCGCTGATCGAACAGTAGAACGACCGACGCGCGCCCGCGTAGTACGCCGCCAGGATCTGTGGCGACGAGAAGCCATGGATGGTGGTGACCATCGGCGGCGCGGTGGTCGCAAGCGCGTAGGTGAGCGGCTTCCAGTCGAGATTGTTGTGGATCAGATCGAACTCACCGGCGCGCGCGAAGAGTTCGGCGATGTGCAAGGCCTCGAACACGCCGCCGTCGAGCGCACGATCTTCGTTCAAGCCGACCCGCACCACCGATGCGACCTTGCCCGCGAACGTCGAGTTGCCGGTCGCGAACAGGGTGACGTCGGCACCGCGCTTGCGCATGCCGTCGGCGATATCGAAGGCGACCTGTTCCCACGGCCCATAGCCCGGGGGCGGCGTCGGCCACGAGATCGGCGCCAGCACCGCGAGCTTGAGACCCTTGAGCGCCACTAGATCATCTCTCCGGCTTTGATCACCGTCCGCGGTGTGCGAAGCGTCCCGATGCCGTTCGCGATATCGGCGTCGAGCAGAAGAAGATCCGCGGGTTCGCCCTTTGCGAGGACGCCGCGATGCAGGCCGATCAACCCGGCGGCGACTTCGGTGGCCGCGTGCAGGGCCTGCTGCGGGCTCATACCGAGGAGCGTTGTCATCAGTTCGACTTCGCGGCCGTAGTCCTCGTGGAAGTTGAACGGCGTGCCGGCATCCGAGCCGCCCGCGATCTTCACGCCCGCTTCGAACGCGCGCTTGATCGAGACGAGCATCGCCTTCTCGACCGTATGCGCCTTGTCGAGCACGTACTGCGGTTGCCCGCTGCCTTCGACGTGCGCGAGGATGCAGGTCGGTGCGGCCAACGTCGGCACGAGGTAGGCGCCGCTCGTCGCGAAGAGTTCGAGGGCTTCGTCGTCGAGCATGTGCCCGTGCTCGATCGAATCGACGCCCGCCCGCAGCGCGTTCTTGATCCCGAGCGTTCCGATGGCGTGCGAGGCGACCCGCATGCCATGGCGGTGCGCTTCCTCAACGGCGGCGGCGAGTTCGTCGTAGGTCAACTGCGCGTTGCCGGGCACGGCACCGCGCGTGAGCACGCCGCCGGTCGCGATCGTCTTGATGCAGTCGGCGCCCGCCTTCAGTTGCTCGCGGACGGCTTTGCGCGCATCCCACGGGCCATCGACTTCGCGCCCCAAGAAATGGCCGTGCCCTCCGGTCATGCAGAGCACGTACCCGGCCGCACTGATCCGCGGTCCGGGAATCCGTCCCGCATTGACGGCATCGCGAACGTCCTGCGCGATCGCATTGGAAGAACCGACGTCCCGAATGGTGGTCACGCCCGCTTGGAGGGACTTGCGCGCGTTCTCGACGGCGCGCAGCAGGCGCTGATTGGGGGTCGACGTCAGGCAGAAGCCCATCGTATCGGCTTCGCCGCTCATCTCGAGATGCGCGTGGCAGTTCACCAACCCCGGCGTCACGCAAGCCGCCGTCGCATCGCACTCCCCACCGGCCGCGCGAACCTCGGCGATTCGATCGCCCGCGATAACGACGTCGACATCCCGCCGCGGCGCATCCATCGTCCCATCGTAGAAGACGCTAGCGCGAACGATCATACTCGCCTCTTACGGGACTTTGTCATGCCGAGCGTAGCGGCGAAGCCGCGAAGTCGCGGGACCGCACAAGTGTGTCATCCTGAGGAGCGCCAGCAGACGCGTCTCGATGGGCCGCCTCAGGCACTCTCGGCCACGTTGTCCGCCAGTTTCGCGAGGGTATCGAAATATCGAGAGTGAGTAAGGCGCAACATCTGTTCGCTTGCGCTCTCGAAGTACGCTACTTCCACCTCGGAGCTGTTCGCATAATCATGTTCTAGCTGCACCTTGCATTGAAGAGCCTCTTCGCATGCAGAGTCCGGAAACGATTTGAAGGCGACTAACGTCATTTTGGGGCGATCGTAGGCGACTATAAACTGCATAAATACCAGAACCTCCCAGCCTGAGATATCCGTTGCGAGATTGCCGATCTCTTTGCGCGATGAACCGGGCTACCCTCGAGAGCCTGGGGGTCGGATTCACCCGTCTCGGACGAGACGTATCCTAGCACATCATCGACCTCGCTGGATTCAAGGGCGGCTATCTCCTGCGAAAGATCCTCAGAGGATACGGCCCCGGTCCGCAGCCGATCTCCGAGTTTGTCGATCTGCGATCGGCTGAGAGCGTTCCGCTCGCTCACCGCGGAGGCTCCGCAGCCTCGAGGGCTTGAAACGCTTTGCTGGTCAACCCGTGTCCGAGTTTGCCGGCGATGAAGCGCGAGGCGGCGCGGACTTTGTCGATGTCGACGCCGGTCTCGATGCCGAGGCCGTTCAGGAGATAGAGCACGTCTTCGGTACCGACGTTGCCGGTCGCACCCGGTGCGTAGGGGCAGCCGCCCAGGCCGCCCGCGCTGGCGTCGAAGATGCTCACGCCGCACTGCAACGCGGCATACAGGTTCACAAGCGCGGTACCCCGCGTATCGTGGAAGTGCATCGAGATCCGGTCGAGCGGAATCGCGCGCGCGAGCATCGGCACGAGCTCCTCGACCTGGCTCGGAACGCCGACGCCGATCGTGTCGCCGACCGAGAGTTCGTCGCAACCCATCGCCATCAGCGCCGTGCAGACGTCGACGACCGCCTGGGGTGTCACATCGTCGCCGAAAGGCGAGCCGAATGCGGTCGAGACGTAGCCGCGCACCCACACGCCGTCGCGCTTGGCCGCGGCGACCACGTCGCGGAAGGCGTCGAGCGACTCGGCGATGCTCATGTTGATATTGCGCTTGGCGAAGATCTCCGAGGCGGCGGTGAAGACCGCGATCGCGTCCGCGCCCGCTTCCTTCGCGCGCGCATAGCCCTTGAGGTTCGGCACGAGCACCGGGTAGCGCACGCCCGGCGCCTTGCGGATGCCGGCGAAGACTTCGCTCGCGTCGGCGAGCTGCGGAATCGCTTTCGGACTTACGAACGAGGTCGCTTCGATCCAGCGTAGGCCGGTCTGCGAGAGCAGATCGATGTAGGCGATCTTCTCTGCGGTCGCGATCGCTTCGTGCTCGTTCTGGAGGCCGTCGCGTGGGCCCATCTCGACCAGCTTGACCCGTTTCGGAAGCGTCATCGAGCGAAGTCCAAGATCTTGCGTACGACTTGCGGCCAGATCCGGTCGTTGCTCCAGAAGCCCTTGAGCGCGAAGATGACCGGGTCGAAGTGCCCGATGACGTTCATATGATTCGCATGCGGGTCGCTGATGAAGTCGGCCGGCAACCGGCCGCCGAGGGTGGCTGAGTCGGCCCAGATCAATCCATCGTTGTCGTCGCCGCGCCGCGGGATCAGTCCGACGATCGACAAGAAACGGGTCTCAACCGGAACCAGACGTGGCTCGGCGTCGAGGACCCAGCGCGCCTTCTTGCCTTCGCCTACCCAGTGCCCGCTCGTGCCGTTGAGCCAGCGCATGAACTCCGAATCCAGCTTCATGTCTTCCATCGATTGGTCCGACATGCGCATCGCGCGAGCGACGTGTGGAATCGATCCCTCCATCACGCCCCAGTTGGGCGGCGCGATCGCGATGCATTCGGAGATCCGTTTCGCTCTTTCCGGATACGCGAGGAGATATCCACGAACGACCAGTCCGCCGAGCGAATATCCGAGCAAGCTCAAGCGATGATCGGGGCGCTCCCGGTCGAGGTCCTCGATAAACGTGGCGAAACGGTCGATGCGGTCTCGCAAGGAATCGTTCTTCGCGCCGAACGTGACGCATGAGAAGCCGGCCGCTTCGATCCCCGGGATCCCGCGCCGCCCCTTTTCAAGGATGCTGAAATGATCCGGCGGTTCGTTGTAGCCGGGCACCATCACCATCGTCCGGGGCTCGCTCATGCCAACTCCACCAAGGCCGCGCCGCTCGAGACGATCTGGCCTTCCTTGACGAGGATGCGTTTGACGGTAGCGGCGTTGCTCGCCTCGATACGATGTTCCATCTTCATCGCTTCCAACACGACCAACAGCGCGCGGGCTTCGACCTCGGCGCCTTCGGCGACGGCGATCTTCACGATCTTGCCGGGCATCGGTGCGGTGATGCGACCGTTGCTGCCACCGGCGCCACTGCTGGCGGTCGCATCGGCGGCCGGCGGCCGATCAAAGGTGAAGTGGAGCGGGACGTCGCCATCGAGCATGACGAATCCGTCGCCCTCGCGTTCTATCGCGCTCGCGCGGTGTTCGACGTCGATGTCGAACGCCTGACCGCCATCGCGCGCGACGTGCCAACGGTGTCCTTCGCGCTTGGATGCGACCAGCGAGACCGTCTCGTTCTCGAACTGCAGGCGAAGCGGAATGCCGACGCTGCCGATGCGCCAGGGCGCCCAGCCGTTCGCGAGCAGGCCGCCCGTGGCGCGCTCGACCGCATCGGGCGTCACGACGCGCTTGAAGATGCTTTCGTCCAAATGACGCGGCAAGAACTGGGTGGTCGTCTCGCCGGCGGCGTAGGCCGGATGCGCGGCGATCCAGCGCAGCAGCGGAAGGTTCGAGCGGATACCGGCGATGCGAAACTCCGCGAGCGCGATCTTCAGTCGCTCGATCGCCTGTGCGCGATCGCTCCCGAAGACGATCAGCTTCGCGAGCATCGGATCGTAGTAGACGCCGACCTCGCTGCCTTGTGCGACGCCCTCATCGAGGCGAACGCCGGGGCCTTCCGGCGGATCCCAGGTCGAGATCGTGCCGGTCGAGGGGAGCATGTCGTTGCTCGGATCCTCGGCGTAGATGCGCGTCTCGATCGCCCAGCCGCGCGCTCGCACGTCGTCTTGCGCGATCGTCAGCGCTTCGCCGTCGGCGATGCGGAGTTGCCACGCGACCAGGTCGATGCCGTGCACCAACTCGGTGACCGGGTGCTCCACCTGGAGGCGCGTGTTCATCTCGAGGAAGTAGAACGAGCCGTCCGGCTCGAGCATGAACTCGGCGGTGCCCGCGTTGACGTACCCGACCGATCGAGCGGCGCGAATCGCGGCCGCGCCCATCCGTTCGCGCAGTTCGGGGGTGAGGGCGACCGAGGGCGCCTCTTCGACGATCTTCTGGTGGCGGCGCTGGATCGAGCATTCGCGCTCGCCGAGGTGGATGGTCGTGCCGTGCGCGTCGGCCAGGATCTGGAACTCGATGTGGCGCGGATCGCGAAGGTAGCGTTCGAGCAACACCGCGTCGCTACCGAAGGCCGCTAGGGCTTCGCGCTTGGCGGCATCGAGGGCCTCGTCGAAGTGCGCGAGCGAATCGACCACCCGCATACCGCGCCCACCGCCGCCGGCACTGGCTTTCACCAGCAACGGGAAGCCGACGCGCTCGGCTTCGGTGCGTAGGCGCTCGAGCGACTGATCGTCGCCGTCGTAGCCGGGGACGGTCGGGACGTCGTGCTCGCGGACGCGGCGCTTGGCCTCGATCTTGCTACCCATCGCGTCCATCGCTTCCGGCGACGGGCCGACGAACGTCAGGCCCGCATCGCGCACGGCACGTGCGAACGCCGCGCGCTCCGAGAGAAACCCGTAGCCGGGGTGGACCGCATCGGCGCGCATCGTCTTGGCGGCGCCGATCACCGCTTCGATATCGAGATAGGATTGCGCGGC
>JBEPVY010000092.1:0-8788 GCA_041690835.1 Vulcanimicrobiota bacterium
TCGACGATCACGACGCGCTTGCGCGTCTCGGAGAGAATGCGCGCGCATTCGCGCAGCATGGTCGTCTTGCCGACGCCCGGTCTCCCGAGCAGACAGATCGACTGACCGCTACGCAGCACGTCGACGATGATGTCGATGGTGCCGTAGACGGCCCGCCCGACGCGACACGTCAGCCCGATGATCTTGCCGGTGCGATTGCGGATCGCGCTGACCCGATGCAGCGTCTGCTCGATGCCGGCGCGATTATCCGGACCGAACGTCGAGATACGTGACGAGACGTGCGAGATATCCTCATGCGATACCGGGACGTCCGAGAGATAGACGAAGTCGTTCTCGAACCGCGCCTCGGGCGGCCGCCCCAAATCCAAAACGACCTCGATGATCGATTCGAAGTTGGGCAGACGTACGAGTGCTTGTCGGATCGGCAGAGGGAAGATATCGAGGAGTTGGGAGAGCTCCCAGCTCGGAGAGATGGACTCGACTTTAACCGCCAACACTGACCCTCTTTTCCCTAGAGTCGTTTGGTCGGACTTATCCACAGCCTATCCACCGCCCTGCCATGCGGGCCATAAGACTTTTCAATGCGGAATTTCGGCGAGGATTTCCTCGGAAGACGGGAAGTTCGGAGGTGCCATTCCCCACGACCGTACCCGTTTCCGGATGGGGTCGAGCAAGAGTGCGAATTTGTGCCCGTCGTCCCGATAGCGCTCGCACTTCCGCACCAGGTAGGCCACGCGATCCGTCGCCGAAACGACCTCGACTACGACATCCAGAGACAGCGGTGCAAAGCTATCCTGGACGGCCTTACCGGCCGACTCCCAGGTTTCGCGCAGTATCAGTGCGGCATCCGGGATCAGGACATCGCCGTTAGGCATCGTAAAACCCGTGCTCGAATCGAAGCACACGAAACCGTGCTCTCGCCCCCAAGCATACAACAGCGCAGTGAGCGCAGAACCGAAAACGCCGCCGGACGAACGCGTCGGCGTCATGAAGATGCCGCCGTCGACGCGCTCGACCTTCCAGCCGAGGTGGGCTTCGCCGAACGCGTAGAGTTGGTCGTCGGATAGGCTCTGTTGCTCTTCGATCTTTGCGAGCATGGCCACATTATCGCTCTTTTCCGGCGACAGAACAAGCGCCGCCGTATGCCCATCCCACCGACGGTGCGGATGTGAAAGAGCTATAGGTTGGTCAACTAACCTTTGACGACGCGGACGACTTTGAGTTCGTCGTCGTAGGGGCCTTGGATGCGGACGCCGGCCTTGATCTCGAGCTTGAGATAGTCGATGATGTCGAGCGTCAGCTCTTCGCCGGGCGAGATCACGGGAATGCCCGGCGGATAGGGCGAGAGCGTCTCCGCGCAGATGCGGCCTTCGCTCTCGCCGAAGGGCACGAACTCGGTGTCGGCCAAGAACGCATCGCGCGGGAGCATGCGCATCGGCGGAATCGCCGGCATCTGATAGGACGTCTTCAACCGGTGTTCGAGGATGCCCGAGGGTGCGAACTGATCGAACTTGCGATCGTCGCGAGCCATCTCTTCGAAAGCGAAGATGAACTTCTCCATCGCTTCGCGGGTCGTGCCGATCGTGAAGAGCGCGACCACATTGAACAGGTCGGCGAGTTCGACCTGGATGTTGTAGCGCTTGCGCAGCAACTCCGAGGCCTCGTAGCCGGTGTAGCCGAGTCCCTTGACGGTCACCGCGATCTTGGTCGGGTCGAGATCGAAGACGCCGTTGCGCCCCTGGATCTCTTCGCCGAAGCAGTACAGACCTTCGATCTCGTTGATCCGGCGGCGGGTCTCTTCGGCCAGCGCGATCGTGCGCGAGAGCAGCGCTCCGCCTTCGACCGCCATCTGGCGGCGGGCGACGTCGAGCGAGGCCACCATCGGCAGATTCGGCGATGTCGAGAGGAACATCTTGAGGACGGCCTTGAGCCGGTCGAGCCGGACGCGATCGCCGATCTGATGAAGCATCGCGCACTGCGAGAATGCCGAGAGCATCTTGTGCGTCGAGTTGATGCACATGTCCGCGCCGGCTTCGGTCGCCGAGACCGGTAACGCCTGGTGGAACTTGAAGTGCGGCCCCCAGGCCTCGTCGACCAGAACCATCTTGTCGTTGGCGTGCGCGATGTCGACGATCGAACGCAGATCCGCCGCGACGCCGTAGTAGGTCGGGCTGACGACGTAGACGACCTTGAGATCGGGGTGCTCCGCGATCGTCCGTTCGACCGTCTCGGGCGTGACGCAGTGATCCATGTGGAGCTCGTTGTCGACCGCCGGCTCCATGTAGATGGGGTGCGCGCCGCTCATCACCAATCCGCCGAGCATCGACTTGTGCGAGTTTCGCGGCACGGCGATCTTCTCGCCCGGGTTGAGGGCGGCCATCATCATGCACTGATTGCCGCTGGTCGAACCGTTGATCAGGAAGAACGTATGGTCGGCACCGTACGCCTCGGCGGCCAGCTCCTGGGCTTCCTTGATCGCTTCGGTCGGCTGCAAGAGATCGTCGATGCCCGGCATCGGGGTGAGATCGATCGCGCAGATGTTGTCGCCGACGAACTCGCGGAAGGCCGGGTCCATCCCGATGCCCTGGATGTGACCGGGCGTGTGGAACGGCAAGACGCCTGCATCGACGTAGTCGAGCAGAGCCTGGAAGTAGGGCGTTTTAGTTTGATCCACCGAGGGCACTCCGTTAGCGAAGGGAGACTACAGACGAACGCGTGCGTTCGCTATCCCTTGGCGGTAGCGGAGTGGTGAGCGGTCACGAAGGCTGCGTGTCGCAAGGCCCGGCTCAAGGCGAGCTGTGCCACGTTACGCGAGTACCTCGAAACCCAGGCGGTTCAACATTGCGAAATCATCTATATCGCCTCTGCCCGCCGTCGTCAAGTAGTTTCCGAGAACCAGGCCGCTAGCGCCGCTGCGCATGCCCAGATCCTGGAGCCCTTGGAGCGTGATCTCGCGGCCGCCGGCGAACCGGACGAGCGCCTTCGGGAGCGCCAGGCGGGCCAGCGCGACGAAGCGCAGGGCCTCGACCGGCTCGACTAGCGAGCGATCGGCGTAGGGCGTGCCGGGGCGCGGGTTGAGGAAGTTGATCGGGACTTCTTCCGGCTCCAGCTCCTGGAGCGCGCCCAGGAAGTCGAGCCGGTCCTCGACCGTCTCGCCCATCCCGATGATCCCGCCGCAACAGAGTTCGAGTCCGTGCTCGCGGACGCGCAGACAGGTCTCCCAGCGCTCGTCGTAGCTGTGGGTCGTGCAGACCGAGGCGAAGTAGCGGCGCGAGGTCTCGAGATTGTGGTTGACCTTGTCGACGCCTGCCGCTACCAGCGGCTCGAGTTGATCGTCGCGTAGGATGCCGAGCGAGACCGCGACCGTGAGCGGCAGTTCGGCTTTGATCCGGCGGGTCGCGTCGCAGACGCGCTCGAGCAGCTTGGTCGACGGGCCGCGAACCGCGACCACCACGCAGAACTCGCTCGCGCCGCGCTCGTGCGCCTCGCGCGCGGCGGTGACGAAGCCTTCGACCGACGAGAGGGGCTCCGGGTCGACGTCGGATGCATAGCGCGCGCTCTGCGAACAGAAATTGCAATCCTCGGAACAGCCGCCCTTCTTGGCGTTGTAGAGCACTTCGACCGCGATCCCGTTGCCGCAATACTTCTCGCGCACGGCGTCGGCGAGTTCGAGCAGATCCGGAACGTCGCTTGCGGGCATCGCCGCAAGTTCGGCCAGCAACGAACGATCGGCCGGCAGGCCTTGGTGTAGCACGCGTTCGCGCGCGCGATCGACGATCGAGTTCGGCATCGGTTCCTTACGCTCTGGCGAGTGGGGCGAAGAGGTGCGCGGCGTCGGCGACGGCCGCGGTCTCGTCTTCCGCGAAGGGCAATATGCCGAGGATGGGCGCTTTGTCCTGCAACGTGCGTTCGACGTCGGCGCGGTACGCGTCGCCGACCGGTTGCCAGCGCTCGACCAACACCACGCCGGCCACCGGCAGGCCGGCCTGCTGACAGAGCGAGAGCGTGAGCAACGCGTGGTTGAGACAGCCCATCCGCAGGCCGACCACGAGGATCGTTTTAAGCTTGGCCCGATCGGCGACGTGTCCGAAGTGCTCCTTCGGGTTGAGCGGCACCATCAAGCCGCCCGCACCTTCGACCACGACCGCCCCGTGAATGCCCTCGATGATCGGAGCGAGATCCGCCGCCCTGGCCAGGGGTGCATTCTCGGCAAGCGCCGCCGACCACGGATCGGCGGCCTTGCGGTAGCGCGCCAGCTCGACGTGACGACAGCCCGCGAGCCGTCCGGCACGCGCGGCATCCCCTTCCATGCCGGGTTCGACGCCAGTCTGGACGACCTTGACGATGGTGGTGTGATGACCGGCCTCGCGCAATGCTCGCGCGAGCGATGCGACCACGCGCGTCTTGCCGACATCGGTGTCGGTGCCTGTTACGAAATATCGGTGCGAATGCATTTCGGAACCTCACGCAGGAGCGCGTCGATATCCTCGACGCGGAGATCCGAGCGTAGGCTCACCCGCAAGCGCGACGTGTCGGCCGGGACGGTCGGCGGTCGGACCGCAGGCGCGTAGATGTTCTTCGCCGCAAGTGCGGCCGCGACTCCTAGGGCACGCGCTTCGCTTCCGAGCAGGATCGGCACGATCGGCGATGCATCGTCGCCGGTCGTCGCGATGTCGTGTGCCTGCAGTCCGGCGCGTAGCCGCACCGCGAGCGCGCGCAGATGCGCCCGCCGATCCTCGGCCTTGCGAGCGATCACGAGCGCGACCCGCGCGGCGAGCGCGATCGCGGGCGGCATCGCCGTATCGAAGATGAACGGACGCGCCGCATTCGCGAGCAGATCGATCAGGCGCGCCGGCCCCGCGATGAAGCCGCCTTGCGCGCCCAATGCCTTCGAGAGCGTGCCGAGAATCACGACCCGTTCGTCGTTCAGACCGTAGGCCAGGCCGGCGCCTTCGGGGCCGTAGACGCCGAGCGCGTGAGCTTCGTCGAGCAGCAACACGTCCTCGGGCCCGAGCCTGGCGAGCAACGCGGCCGGATCGATCGTATCGCCGTCCATCGAGAACAGCGACTCGCTCACGTAGAGCGTCGGCTCGCCGCTGCTCTGCGGAGGTTCGGCGTGCGGATAGATCGTGCGCGGCAGATCGGTCGAGCGGATGCCGTCGATCAGCGAAGCGTGGTTGAGCCGGTCCGAAGCGATCCGTTCGACGACCGAGCCGAGCACGGCGATCGAACCGAGCGCAGCCAAGTAGCCGGACGAGAAGATCAGCGCGCGCTCGCGCCCGAGCCAGAGCGCGAGTTCTTCTTCTAACAGGGAGTGTTCGCGATGGCGGCCGCCCAAAAGGCGCGCGCCTCCGGCTCCGACCCGCTTGGCCTGACGGAACGCCGCCACCACCTGCGGATCGGTCGAGAGCCCGAGATAGTCGTTGGACGAGAAATCGATCACCCCGCGCGGCTGCCATGGCTCGACCGTGCGGGTACGGTGGGCCGCCGCGATCTCAGCGAGCCGCGCATCGACGCGCTTGAGATAGCTCATGCGTGCAGTTCCGCCTCGAGCGCGTCGAAGAATCCGTCGACCTCCGCAAACGTGGTCGAGAGGGGCGGCACGAACTGGATCGCATCCCCGATCGGTCGCGTGAAGAACCCGCGATCGTAGAGGGCGTTTGCGACCTCCCAGGCGAGCAAGCCGTCGAGTTCGACCGCGGCCATCAGCCCGACGTGTCGCGCGTCGCGGACGCGCGGATGCGAGCGCAGGCGGTCCAGGCGAGAGGCCAGACGAGGCGCGAGCGCGACCACGTGCGCCAACGTGCCTTCGCGTTCGAACAGGTCGAGCGAGGCGAGCGCCGCCGCACACGCGATCGGATTGCCGGCGTAGGAGTGGCCGTGGAAGAACTGCTTCAGCTCCGTTCGCGCGCCGAGAAACGCGTCGTAGACCGGCTCGCGCGCAAGGGCGGCCGAAAGCGCGAGCGCCCCGCCGGTGATGCCCTTACCGACGCAGACGATGTCGGGCCGAAGGCCGAGCTGTTCGTGCGCGAACATCGTGCCGGTCCGCCCGAATCCGCTGGCGATCTCATCGACGATCAGGAGCGGCCGCATCTCGCGGAGCGGATCGTAGAGGTCCGGCGCGACGACCCGGATACCGGCCGCGGCCTGCACCAACGGTTCCACGATCACCGCAGCCACGTCGTCGCGCGCGATCGCGCTCGCGGCCGCATCGTACGCGTACGTCTCAAAGGTGACGGCGCCGAAGCGCGCTTTGAAGACCGCGATGTCCGAGACGCTCATGGCGCCGGCGGTATCGCCGTGATAGCTACCGACCAGGTGGACGAAGCGCGTGCGCTTCGGTTCGCCGGCGTGCTGCCAGTACTGCAACGCCATCTTGAGGGCCGCTTCTACTGCGCTCGCGCCGTCCGAGGCGAAGAATGCGGCGTGCGTCCCGGTCAGCGCGCAGAGCCGATCGGCCAGTTCGTCGGCGAGCGGGTTGGTCGCGCCGAGCGAGGTGGCGTGGTCGAGGGTGGCCGCCTGCCGCGCGATCGCATCGACGATATGCGGATGCCCGTGCCCGTGGATGGTCGTCCAGATCGAACTGACCGCGTCGAAGACCCGCCGTCCGGCCGCGTCCTCCAGATAATTGCCGTCGCCCCGGACGAACGTGCGCGTGGGCGCGTCGAACGCATCCATCTGCGTGAACGGCAGCCAATGGCGCGTGGTGCGAGTCTGCATAGAGGCCTGGTGCTTCGAGAACGAGTAGTGCGGGCCTGTGGACGCACCGGTCATCATCGTCGGCGGAGGCCCGACGGGGCTCTCGCTCGCCCTAGGTCTCGCCCATCACGACGTACGCTCGATCGTGCTCGAACGCGCCCCGCAGGCGCCCGAGCGCTCGCGCGCGTTCGTGCTCTGGCCGCGCACCGCGGAAGTGCTCCGCGATTGGAACGCCTGGGATGCGCTCCGAGCGGCGGGGACGTTCGTGCCCGAGATCGCCGTCTACGATTGCGCCACGCAACAGCGCTCGTTCGGCGTCGATTTCGGCGTGCTCGACGAGACCTTCTCCGAACCGGGGGCGCTCCTGCTGGCACAATCGAAAGCCGAGGAGATCCTGCGCGAGTTGGTCCGCAAAAATCCGCTCTGCGATCTCCGCACCGGCTGGAGCGCGACCGACATCTGCCAAGACGACGACGGCGCCACCGTCACGGCGCTCGATGATGCGGGCAACGCCGTCGACCTACGCGGTGCCTACGTCGCCGGCTGCGACGGCGCGAGCGGGATCACGCGCGAGGCGATGGGTGTCGAACTCGAAGGCGTCACCTATGGTATGCGCGTGGTCGTCACCGACGAACGCGTCGAGCGGACTTTGGGTGCGCCAAGTTTCCGCGCGTCGTTCGCGCCGATCCTCGCGCTCGGCATCGAGTTCGAGCCCGGCCACTGGCGGGTGATCGCGCCGGTCCCGAAAGAGAACAGCGACGACGACGCCTGCGCCGATCTCGGCCACGCCGACCGGATGCGTGCGCTCTTCGGCGACGCGGCATCCCGAGCGCATACGCTCTGGCGCGGATTCTTCACCATCCATCGCAACCACGCGCAGCGCTTCGTCAAGGGACGCGTCACGCTTGCGGGCGATGCCGCTCACCTCAACAGCCCCGTCGGAGGCCAGGGGTTGAACGTCGGCATCCACGACGCGGCCAACCTCGCATGGAAGCTCGCCTACGCGCTGAACGGCGGCGATGCGCGCAAGCTGCTCGAGAGCTACGACCTCGAACGCCGCGAGATGATGACCGACTCGGTCGAGAACTACGCCAACCGGCTCGCGCGCTATGGCCAGCTCACGCAGAGCTGGTTCAAGAAGCGCGGGCTCAATCTGCTACGGCGCGCACTGCGCGGCATCGGCATGCAACGCAAAGCCGCCCGGGGCCTCGGCATGCTCAACGGCCGCTACACGAAGTCCCCGATCATCGACGCCCGCCACCCGGTCGCCGGTCGCCGCGTCGGAGATCTACTGCTGCCGAACGGTCGACGCATCAACGAGGTCCGCAAGGGCAAAGCCGCCCTGCTCGCGATCGGCAACGCCAACGTCGGCGAGCGGGAAGCGGTCCATATCCCGGCGCTTCCGAAACGCTGGCACGTCAAGATGCCCGCAGCCCTGGTCATCCGCCCCGACGGTTGCGTCGCCGCCGTCATCGAAAAGCCGACCCCCGAAAAAATCGAAGCCGCTTGGGCGAAAGCGTTCCCCACCCAGCAATAGCAACTACCATCTCAGCAAGTCAAGTTTCAACGCGGCGCACTACTCGCCAACGCGGCGAACCCTTGTCATCCCGAGCGTAGGCGCGCAACGCCATAGTCGAGGGACGACGCGCGGCATTGCTTTGTGCCGTCTCGACTTCGCTCCGCTACGCTCGCGATGACAAGGGGGACTAGGCTTCGACCCGTTCGTCGATCGAGACGTTGTAGAGGAACAGGAACTTGTGCCATTCGCCCGGGAGGGTGTTGCGCTTGACCTGGATCCACGGGATGTACTTGGGCTGACGCGGTTTGCGCTTGAGCGGCATGTTGGCGTCTTCGGGCGTGCGGTTGTTCTTGCGGTTATTGCAGCGCATGCACGCACAGACCAGATTTTCCCAGGTCGATGGGCCGCCCTTGCTCTTGGGCAGCACGTGATCGACCGTCATCAGCTTCTCGCCGCGGATGTGGCAGTACTGACACTCGTAGTCGTCGCGCATGAGCACGTTCTTCTTCGTCAGCGCGACCTTCTGCATCGGGCGCCGGATGAAGTAGAGCATCCGGATGATCGACGGCA
>JBEPVY010000093.1:0-8742 GCA_041690835.1 Vulcanimicrobiota bacterium
TCGCTCACGTGCACGACGCAGTTGTCCTGTACGGACGTACGCGCGCCGATCCGGATCGGGCCGTTGTCCGCCCGGATGACGGTGCCGAACCAGATCGAGGATTCGGGGCCGACTTCGACGTCGCCGATCAGAACGGCGGTCGGTGCGACGAACGCGCTGTCCGCGACCTTCGGCGCTTTCCCGCGATACTCGATAAACATGGGGGCACGGTTCCAGGGTCGAAGGCGGTTCCCATGCACCGCCACCAGACCCCGCTTCGGGGCGTCAAAGCGACGCCCCGGGAGAAACCGGGCGACCCCTCGTACGGTCCGATAAACCACGCCTATGCCGGGAAGACGGGTCACATCCACGAGGTCGTCGAGATCGACGGCAAGCAGCTCGCGAAGATCGGCTTCGACGACCGCAAGATCGTCTATTATTTGCTCGACGACGTCGAGCTCGACGAATCCGCCAAACGCGGAACCTTTCACGACACCCCCGAGGAATAAGCATGCTTTTGCTACCCGCACTGCCGGTCGCCGTTCCGGGCGGTGGTGGATTCGACTACGTCACCGTCGATGCCGCGCGCCGGCGCGTGTATGCCGCGCACGGCGGCGCTTCGTCGCTGCTGATCGTGGATGCCGACACCGGCGCGGTCCTCAAGCAGGTCAAGGTCGGTCCGATGTCCGGCCTCGCGGTGAACGCGGCGGACGGCCACGTCTTCACCGGCGACGGCGACGATAAGGTCGTCTCCGAAGTCGATCCGGTGAGCGGTACCGAGATCCATCGCGTAGCGGTCGACGGACCGGTCGATGCAATCGCGTACGACGCCGATCTTGGGCGCATCTACGCCGACGAAGACGACGGCACGCGCATCTTCGTGATCGACGCGAAGACGTTCAAGCAGATCGGAACGGTCGCGCTCCCGGGGCACAAACCCGAGTATCTCGCGATCGACCCGAAGACCCACGAGGTCTATCAGAACATCGCGAACCTGAGCGAGGTCGCGGTGGTCGACCCGAAGTCGCTGACCGTTACCCGCATCATTGCGACGCCGGAGTTGACGAGCAACCATCCGCTCCAGTATGACCCGGCCTACGGTCAGCTTCTGATCGGCGGGACGAACGGCAAGCTCTCCGTCTATTCGACGGCCGGGCAGCTGCTCTCCACGATCGACGTGCCGAACCGCGTCGACCAATGCAGCTTGAACGCCACGACGCACGTCCTCGCCTGCGCTGGAGGCGGGATGTTGACCCTGATCGCGACCGACGCGACCGGCCATGCGAGCGTTCTCGCGCAGGCCGTTGCGGAAAAGGGCACCCACACGGTCGGCGTCGATGCCCAGTCCGGTGCGTTCTGGGCGCCATACGGTTCGCGCGGCGGCGATTCGTTCATCGTACGCTTCGATCTGAAGCCGTAGGACAGGAGCGACTCGTCCTCGGCGCCCGGCGTTGAACGAAGGCCGAATCTGACCCGCGATAGGGAACCCCGGAGGGTTCCCTCTCGTTGCTTGGAAAGTTAAGCGGACGTCCGGTTCCTTGGGGCGCCCGATGGAGCCACGCCGTACGTAATCGTAGAAGAAAAGGGTCTCGCTGATGAAGCTTCGGGCACTCGCTTTGGTCGCGGCAGTTTCACTGGCCGCCTGTTCCGGTGGCGCCGGCGCCCCGTCGAACACGCCGCCGATCCCCGCGCCCACCGTGACGCCCGGCGGAACGAATCCGACCGCCGCGCTGACGTTGAGCTTCCAGCCGAACGCCTCACATTCGTCGACCGGCAAGAAGCCCGCCTACGTCTCGCCCTCGTCGACGCAGATCACGGTAGCCGTCAACACGGTCAACGGCGGCGCGCCGCCCTCGTGGGTCACCACCCCGGTGACGACGGCGCTGACCGTGGGAACGAACTGCACGCTCTCCGGCGGCACGGAGACCTGCACCGTATCCGTGCCGGCTCCGGTCGGTACGGTCAATTATACGTTCGCGGTCGGCGACGGCACGAACGTGCTCTCGACCTGGACCGGGGATCAAACGGTCGTTCAAGGCATCGCCAACTCGTTCGGCGTCACGTTGCGCGGGAACGCCGCGACCGTCACCGTCAGCGGATCGGCACTTGCGGCGAACGCCAATATCGGGAGCGAGACGCTGACGGTCCATGCGTTCGATACGGACTCCAACCTGATCGTGTCGCCCGGCGCTTACAACCATCCGATCACCCTGACCGACGACGATGCAACGGGCGTGACCACGCTCTCCGTCAACGGCGGCACCGGCGCTTCTTCGGTGGTCGTCAGTTCGCCGGCCGACGTCGTCACGCTCAACTACAACGGCCAGGCCGTGAATGGATTCTCGATCGCGGCGAGCGGGACCGGGATCACCGGCGGCGGTACGATCTCGAGCACCGTCGACGACGTCACCTTCCCCTCGGGAACGACGCTCGACGACGCGGGACACGGCGGCCTGGTCACCGATCCGAACTGGGGTCAGCAGACCGTGTTCTTCGCGCAAGGTAGCGGAACGCAGGTCATCACGGCGGCCGAACTCGGGTTTACGAACTCGCCGTACAACCGGTCGTTCGACGTATCGCTCTCCGCCGGGTGCACGTCCGGGAACATCGGCTCCGTCTCGGCGGGTCCGGCGACATCGTTCACGATCACGGCGAGCGGTTCACCCGGCATTTGCTCGGGCCGCCTCACGGAGCACGGCACGGGCTACCCGCTCACCGGTCATCCGGCGAGCTCCAGCGGAAATGCCACCCAAGACGGGACGTTCTGGATCTCGGTGACCACGTCGTCGTTCGGTGTGAACCACACCAAGCTCTGATATGAAGAGACGTGCCTTCGTCGCTAGCGCCGCGGCGCTAGCGGCGGCGGCGTGTTCTTCCGGAAGCGCGATCGCTCCCACCCTTCTCCCGCGTATCGGCCTGCTCCGACGTGAAGTCGGCGACTTCGCATCGGATCCGGTCCGCGTCGCCTCGCTACGGCGAGCGGTCGCGGCGATGCAGGCCATCGCCGATCCGACCGATGACCGCAGCTGGACGTACTGGCATTACAGCCACTGGATGCCGAGCGGCATGACGCCGCCGCCTGCGATGGCGAGCGTTTGGAATCAGTGCCGGCACGGACGTCCGTACTTCTATGCGTGGCATCGCGGGTTTCTCGCGTATTTCGAGCGGATGCTGCAACAGATGTCGGGCGATCCGACGCTCGCGTTGCCGTATTGGGACTATTATGCGAACCCGGATATTCCGTCGATCTTCGCAGCGCCCACCCTCGGCGACGGATCGCCGAACCCGCTCTACTGGGCCAATCGGAAGAACGGGCGCGTGACCGGATTGGTCTATGCCGCCTTCGATCCGTCGGTGACGACCTTCGCCGATGGGACGTCTGACGGCGATACCTACGAATCGATCGTCGAAGAGAATCCGCACGGCGAAGTCCACGATGCGATCGGCGGCGACATGGGCGCGGTTCCGACGGCTGCAGCCGACCCGGTCTTCTGGGTCCACCACTGCAACGTGGATCGGCTTTGGAGCGCATGGCTCGCGGCCGGCGCGGGCCGACGGATGCCCTCGCAAGGCGATCCGTATTACGGTGCGGCTTTTTCATACGACCTGGCCCGCACGTGGAATGCGACGGTCGCACAAGCGAACGATACGGCCTCGTTCGGATATGGATGGAGCAGTCTTGCCCTGCCGGTGCCGCCGGGCGGAAGTCTGCCGCCCGAACCGTCGGTACGCGTCCGTCTCGCGCTCGCCGGACCGAACGGCGTGACGTTGGACGCGAGCGGCGCGACCGTTCACGTTCCACTCTCGACGTCGGTTAGCGGAGCCGCGCCGGTCGATCTGGTCCTGACGGACGTGCAACTCGGACCGGCCGGAGCGGACGGCGGCTTTTCGTTCACGGTCTACGTCAATCTTCCGGCGACGTCGACCCCGGAGAATCGCGAGATCGAATACTACGTCGATACGTTCGGCTCGTTCGAGATCTCGATCGAGCAGGTGATGGGCATGACGCCCGTCACCCTGACGTTCAATCTCCGAAAGCCGTTGGCGTTGCAGGGCGGCACGTTTACCGCGCTCGATCTATCGTTCGTCGCGAACGGCGATCTCGCGGCGGGGACGCTCGTGACGATCGGGAGCGTGTCCGTCCGGAGCTGAGAGTTCCTAGCCGACGGTGCCGAGGACGATCGGCAGCCGGCGCGCGCGCCCGATCGCGCCGCTCGCGTTTGCGATCAAGAGGACGAACGAGCAGAAGCCCGCGATAGCGGCGATCTCGAGCAGCGTCGAGCTCCGGGTCGCAAGCGCGGTCGCTCCGGCGAGCGCGGCGACCTGGTAGAGCGCGAGCGTCGCCCACGTCAGGCGAGCGTCGAGGACGCTCTCGGGGCGCGTCTCGTCGTCCTCGCCGCGTACGTTGGTCAGCAACACGCGGATGCCGATGTGATGCAGATGCGCGAGCACCGCGCTCCCGATCCAACCGATCAACGCCGCGTAGACGGCGGCGGTCGCAAGATCCGAGCCGAGCGCGGTCGCGAAGAGACCGGCGGCCGCCAGGATCGCCCACGTTCCCGCACAGAGCATCAGGATCTGGGGCGGACGATGGGGCACGGTCGCGCGTCGGATCACATCGAAGATGTCGGCGGCATACGCGAGCGTTCCGAGCACGAGCAGGGCGCTACCGATCGCGAGCACGATCGGTAACCGTGCGCCCGCGCCGCAGGCGGCCACGAGCGTGCCGACCAGTACCGCGCTCGAACTGCCGATGTGGAGCGCGAGCGCGCGCGAACGCGCGCCCGCGATCGGCCCGAGCGTGCGCGCCGAGACGCCGAAGACCAAGAGCGTGAGCCAGCCGCCGATGCCGAGCAGGGCGTGCGATTGCGGCACGCCGACCAGCAGGCTCGACGGGCCGTGCCCGCCGAGCGCATAGGCGAAGCCGGTACCGAGAACGGCCGTCAGTAGAAGGAGCGCGAGCGTACCGGCAAATGCGCGTGCGATCGGGCGGACCGACCGCGCGCCACGCATCGCGGTCAGAAGCGGGCTCGCGATCGCGACGACGTAGATCATCAGCGACGCTAACACGAGCGTACCCGAGATCTCCAGCAGCGCGATCGATCCGATGAAGAAGCCGAGCGCAAGCGCGAGTGCGCAGAGTGCGAAGACCGGCGTACAGGCGCGCGCGATCTTCGCACCGGCGTCCTCCCAATCGACATCGAGGAACCCGGGAATCGCGTGCAAGAGGATCGAGAGCGCGATCGTGGTTATCCACGCGAGCGCGACCAGATGTACCCAGGCAAGCGAGAGGAGGGAGCCGCCGGTCGCGCCGTCTCGCGCGAGCGCGAACAGGACGATCCACGAAAGTCCGAAGGAAAGGACGCCGCACGCAAGCGGTAGCGGGGGGATCCAGCCGCGCATCAACGGAGCTTCTTGACCTGGTCGGGCGTGATCGTCGGACCGTGATTCCCCCACGAGGTCCGTTCGTGGTCGACCACGGCGGCGATCTCGTCGTCGGTAAGGTTCGGGAAAGCGGGCATCTGCGCCGCGTATTTGGTGGTACCGATCGTCTTGCCCGAGAGCCCGTGCAACACGATTCGTACGTGCGTCTCCGCATCGGCGCCGTTCACGACCGGATCGCCTGCGAGTGCCGGGAACGTGCCGGGAACACCGGCCCCGTCTTGGCCGTGACAGGCCTGGCATGACGAGGCATAGACCGTCGCGCCGGTCGCCGCGTAGTCGAAGCCGGCGACCGTCTTCGTGCCGGCCAGGACCGGGGCTTGGCTGACCGCGCCGGGTTGCCCGGCTCGCACCAGCGCCGGATCGGTCGCATAGGTCGGTGTCTGCAAAAACGCCGCCGGCGTCGAGAGATATTCGATCCCATACCAACCCGCCCAGGCGACGACGATGGCGAAGAACACCCAGGTCCAGACCGGCACCGGCCCGGACGATTCCGCCCGGACGACGTCGAACGGTTCGTTCGAACCGAAGGCGTTGATGTCGAGCGCGAGCGAGCCGCGCACGCGCGCGCCCGCCCGCAGACCGGTGACGGTGATACCGGGACCGTTGGCGACCGTGAACGGAATCGTGCGAACGCCGACGTTGCCGATCGAATCGATCGCCGAGATCCTGAGGACGTGATCGCCGTCGCGCATCGCGGCGGTATCGATCTCGACGTGAGCGGGCGGCTTGTAGGTGCAGAGCGGCTCGGTCGCATCGTCGAGATAGACGCTGATCGAGACGGGCGCTTCGGCGCCGACGCTTTCGCCGTGCATCAGCGGTCGCTCCGTAGGATCGCGTTCTTGGGATGATGCGGATCGTGCTCGCCGGGGCGGACCACCCAATAGATGGAGATCGCGACCGTCCAGACCGTCACGATCGCGCCGACGATCGCGATCGTCCAGCCGATCGGGTCGTGCGGGACTGCGGCCATCTGCATACCGTTCACGGCGTGGCCGCCTTTCCGAGCGGGACCTGTTTGAGTTCGGAGAGATACCGGACCAGGTCTTGAGCGCCTTGGGTCGCTACGACGACGCCGCCGTGCGGTGCGAAACCCGGGGGAAGTGCGACCGTGATGTCGCCGGGATCGGCTTTCGTCTTGACCTCGAAGAGCCACGGATATTGCGGCATGATCGAATCGTGGACGACCGCCCGCGGATCGTAGAGGTGGATGTACTGCCAGACCGCGCTCGATTGCCGGTTGCCGATATTCGTGAGATCCGGACCGTTGCGGTGATCGCCGAGCAGTTCGGGCGTATCGTACGCATAGTCGCCGGCGACGGACGCGCGTCCGAAGACCGCGTCCTGCTTGAGCGGCCGCACGTTCTGGGTGTGACAGTATTCGCAGCCCTCGCTCACGTAGATCGCCCGACCGCGCTGGGCCGCTTCGGAGTACGGGAGCTTTCCGGGGGTCGGGGGCGTGTTCGAGAGCACGATGCCGGGGATCGTCCCCATCGCGATCGCGAGCGTTCCGTAGATCAACGTGATCGCGGCGACCAGCGCCCAGACGTTGTTCATGCCGCGGTTCATGGCGCCACCGCCTTTCGTACGGTCGTCTCGTAGTTGCCGCCTTCGCGCGAACCGCCGAGCGTCATCAGCCAGACGTTATACGCGAACACGATGTGTCCGAGGAACATCAGCGTGCCGGCGACCGCGCGTCCGGCCCAATACGGCGCCGCCGCATCGACGGATGCGATGAACGGATCGCCCTGCGCCCAGGTCATCCCTTGCAACGTCCCGGCGACCGAGAGCGAGAGGACGTAGAAGGTCACGCCGATGGTCGCGAGCCAGAAGTGAAGACCGGTGAAGAGCGCGTTCGGCTGCTTGCCGGTCGCGCGCGGGAGGAGCGCGTAGATGACGCCCCACGCGATGAACGTGATGAAACCGTACATGGTCGCGTGCGAATGGCCGATCGTATAGTTGGTGAAATGCCAGATCGTCTGGAGACTTCGGAAGGCCTCGACCGTCCCTTGCGTCGAGCCGAGGAAGTAGTACGCGACGCCGACGACGATGAACGGCAGACTATAGGAGCGACGGATCGTCTCCCAGTGCCCGCGCATCGTGAGGAAGAAGTTGGCCGAGCCGGACCAGACCGGAACCAGCATGCCGACGCTGAAGACGATCGCGAGCGTCTGGAACCACCACGGGAGGGGCGAGAACTCGAAGTGATGTGCGCCGATGATCGGATAGAAGATCAGGTTCGTCCAGAACCCGAGCACGCCGAGCGCATACGAGTAGATCGGCCGGTTGAGCGTCTTGGGCAGCGCGTAATAGGTGACGCCGAGCGCGAGCAGCGTGAACCACATGCCGACCGCGTTGTGCATGAAGAACCCTTGCACTGCGACCTGGCCGAGGCCGATCTGATACCACGGAACGACGGCGACCAGGCTCAGGATGAGCGTGCAGATGAAGGCTCCGATCGTATACCAGTTCGAGATATAGATCTCGCGGTCGGCGCGCGCGGCGACGGTCCGCACGATCGTGGTTCCGGCCAGCGCCACGGCCAACAGGAAGATCAGCTTGATCGGCAGCAGCCATTCGCGATATTCCTGATCGCCGTCGTTGAAGCCGAGATCCAAGGCGATCGTCCCGGCCACCGCCGCGACGTTGAAACAGAGCAGCGAGAGCCAGGCGAGCCGCTTGCCGACGATCGCGACGCCGGACGTGCGCGCGGCCACGTAGATCGCGGTTCCGACCAGCGCGATCGAGGCCCAGCCGTAGAACGTGTCGTTGGTGTGGATCGCACGTAGCCGGCCGAACGAGAGGAACGGACTGGTGGCCAGATCCGGATACGGGAACTTGAAGCTGAGGAGCAGGCCGACCGCGGTTGCGAGAAGCAGCCAGAACGTCGCCGTGAGGGTGAACGCCGAGAAGATCGCGGCATCCTCAGGCTCGGAAGCGTCGCGTGTCAGTCGAGCTTCAACGCTCATGCAGTATCCTTTCGATGGTATGCGGCACCGATCTCTTCGGGTTTGTTGGGAAGGCTACTGGGTCGTCTGGAACGCGCCCATCGCGCCAAGGTCCGCATCCCCGAAGGAGTGCGTCACGAAGGGGTAGTGCCCTGCTTGGCGCGCGGTGAACTCGGCGACCGCACCATCACCCGGCGCGATCGGAACGGTCTGAAGGCCGCGTAGGACGTTTGCCGGATTCCCGCCCACATACACGGTGTCCAGAATCGTCCCGATCACGTGGAATGCCGAAAAGTGACTCGGTCCCGCATTGACGACGAAGACCCGGACCGGATTGCCGACGGAGATCGGGAGCGGCTTCTTGACGTACTGC
>JBEPVY010000094.1:0-8675 GCA_041690835.1 Vulcanimicrobiota bacterium
GCGCCGGAATCCTCATTCCAGAAGCGCTTTTTCTTTCTCGCGAAGCGCTTCGTCCCGGGCGAGACCGTCGCATCCGCACTCGCGGCCGTCCAACGGCTCAACGACGCCGGGATGACCGCGACCCTCGACTTCCTCGGCGAAGACGTCTTCGAACGCCAAGCCGCGGACCACTTGGTCCAGGTCTATCTCGAGATGCTCGATGAGATCCGCAAGTCCGGCCTCGACACCAACGTCTCGGTCAAACTGACCGCGATGGGCATGCATATCGACGACGACTACGCGCTCGCCAACCTGACTACCATCCTCGACCGCGCGAGCGCCAACCACGATCCGTTCGTCCGCATCGACATGGAAGGCAGTGCCGTCACCCAGAAGACGCTCGACATCTTCGAACGCGCCTTCGCCACCCACAAGAACGTCGGCGAAGTCTTGCAGGCCTACCTCAAACGCACCCATGCCGATGTCGAACGCGCGATCGCCATCGGCGCCCGCGTCCGCATCTGCAAGGGCGCCTACGAAGAGCCGAGCGAGATCGCCATCCGATCGATGCCCGAGATCCGCGAAGCCTACAAACGCGACGCCTTTGCCCTGATGACGCGCGGCAACTACCCCGGCATCGCCACCCACGACATCGGCCTGATCGACGAGATCAAGGCCTTCGCAAAAGCCAACGGCATCGCACCCGACCGCTTCGAGTTCCAGATGCTCTACGGCTGCCGCCCGAACGTCCAGCGCCAACTGGTCGCCGAGGGCTATCGCATGCGCGTCTACGTCCCGTTCGGAACCCACTGGGCCGGCTATTTCTACCGCCGCGTATCGGAGCGTCGCGAAAACCTCTGGTTCGCCATCTCCTCGTTGTTCCAGAAATAATGCGAGCCGTCGTCCAACTCGTCAAGCGCGCCAAAGTAACGGTCGACGATCGCATCACCGGCGAGATCGCGACGGGGTTGCTTGTATTCGTCGGAGTAGGGCGCGGGGACGACGCTTCCGACGCGAAGTGGCTAGCCGAAAAACTCGCCGGGCTGCGCATCTTCCACGACGAACACGAACAGATGAACCGCAGCGTCGTCGACATCGCCGGCTCGGTCCTGCTGGTGTCGCAATTCACGCTTCACGGCGACGCGCGAAAGGGCCGCCGTCCGAGCTTCATCACCGCCGCCGATCCTGCGATTGCGAAGCCGCTCTACGAGTCGGTGGGCGCTTCGCTCACGGTGCTCGGGATTCCGACGGCGTATGGCGAGTTTGGAGCCGATATGCAGGTCGATCTCGTCAACGATGGGCCGGTTACGATATTGCTGGATTCTAAGCGGGTGTTTTAGGCGGCGCTCCGCGATCGGCGTTGGCCCGTGCGCGCCCTCTTCCCCCACCCACTCCGCGGGGACGCTCGCTTTTTCGCATCGTGCGAAAAAGCTGCTCGCCTCGTCGTCGCTCCCGCCATCCATGGCTCCGCTCCTCCCTTCACACGCCCCGCGGAATGGGTGGGGGAAGAGGACGCGCACGGGCCAACGCCGATCGCTACATCTCGTCGGGTGATCTTTTTCTTTTGCCGTCTTCCTTCGTGGTGCTACTTCGTGCTTGCTACTTCGGGGTGGCGTCTTCTTGGGTGCCGTCGGCGTAGGTGATGTGGACGACGGCGCAGCGTTGGGCTTGGCCGATGGCCTCTTTTTTGTTCGAGATGGCGAGACTGGTGTCGGCGTCGCTATCGGGTGCGATGCTTGGATGGAAGGTGCCGATGCCGCTGACGCGATTGAACTTGAAATCGTTGTAGAAGTCGATCTGGACGCCGACGTTGGCGACCGGCTTGCCCGAACCGTTGTGCACTTTGACGGCTACGCTTGCGCCAGCGGGGCTGCTGACCGCGTCGCACCGCTTTGCGCTGACGGGCAACTCGTGCTTGCCGCAGGCGGTCAGTGCGAGCGATGCGACGAGCGTGAGAGCGAGGCTAGAGCGTGACATCCGGAAGTCTTTCGACGCGGATCATGCGGTCGGATTCGACCAGGCGCGCGAGGACGTTTTTCCCGCTCGAGACCGCTCCGAAGACCGTGAAGTCGCGGTCGAGATGGAGTTGCGGCGAGAGCGTGATGTAGAACTGCGTGCCGGCGGAATCGCGGATGGCGTGGGCGTTGGGCGGGTCGGTGTAGTTCATGCCCATCGAGACGATGTCGCTGACCTGTTCGAGCGGGTTCTCTTCCGCGCCGATCGCGTAGCCGGCGTCGCCATCGCCGTTGTCGGTCGGGTCGCCGGTCTGCACGACGAAGTCGGGGACGATCCGGAACCAGCGGTTGTTGTCGAAGTAGCCGCGGTCCGCGACGTTCAGGAAGTTCTCGACCGTGAGCGGAGCCCACTCGGGGTAAAGCGTGAGGTAGATATTCCCTTTGGTCGTGACGATGCGCACGCGCGGGTGCGGGCCGTGCGTCGGGCCGAGCATATCCGCGGCGGTCACCGGTAGCACGGAGAGCTGCGCGGCGGCGGCGACCGTCGGTGCGACCGGTTTGCCCGGGTCCGAGGTTCGCGCGAGCGGTGCGATACCTGCGAGCGGATCGGCGTCGGGTTGCGGAAGAAGTAGCCCCGAGGGCAGGGACGCGAGGTGATCGCTCTGCGGTTTGCCGCTTAGGATCAGGATCGATTCGTTGGCCTGCTCCTGGACGCGCCAGGAGGCGTCGTCGAGCAACGGCCGCAACGCGGCGATCGCGTTCTTGTTCTTGAGGCGGCCGTAGGCGCGGACGGCTTGGATCCGGACGAGTTCGTTATGGTCGTGCAGACATGCGGTCAGGAACTCGCGCGGAACGCGCGTCGGATAGGCGCGATAGATCGCCCAGAGCGCGTGCCAACGGACGCTGTCGCTCTTGTCCGTTTGGACGGCGCGGACGAGCGAGAGCGACGCGGCGAAGCTTTCGGGGGAGTTGCCGAAAGCGCCCAGTTCGGCGGCGGCACGCGCGCGCACCAGCGGGTCCGTATCGTAGGCGAGCCGATTCCCGATGGCCGCTTCGTAGGCTTGTTCGAGCCGAGGTTCGAGTTGGTGGGCGGTCTCGAAGCGGCCGAGGGCATCGAGGGCGGCGATGCGTACTGCGCCGGCGTGCGATCCGAGGGCGTCGGCCATCGGCGCGATGCCGTCCTTGGTCGTGATCAGGCCGAGACCGTAGAGCGCGAACGCGCGGACCGGAATTCGGCTATCGTGCGCGTGCGCGAGCAGCAACGGCGCGCCGGCAGGCAGGCGCGTTCGGCCGATCGCGAGAGCGGCGCGGGTAGCCAGGCCCAGATCGGAGCCGTTCAGATCCGCGCCGAGTTCGCCGTTGCCGAGGCTCCGGGCGGCTTCGAGGGTGAGGATCCGGGCGTACGGGTCGGGCGGCGTCTGAGCCGAGGCGGCGGTCGTAAGCGTCATCGCGAGGCTCGCAACCGCGAGCGCGCCGAACCATTTCATACCGATTCTCCTAAGGCGCTTCTCAGGTTGGATGGCGGGCGGTCACGATTCCTTCGCCGGCCGACGTTTTAAGAAGGCTGGGCCAGGGCACGGCGAAGCCTGAAACGGAGATGGGCGTGAAACGTAGTCAACATATCTGGGGCGCGGTCGTCGTCTTGACGTTCGCTTTGGCATTGCCGTTCGGCGCGCCGTCGAGTGCCGTGCCGGTGCCGACGCCGCCACCGCGCACGCGCGAGACGCCGACCGAGTCGCCGCCGCCGGGCACGACCGCATCGAATCTTCTGCCATACGATTCGAGCGTGATGCTCGTGCTCGACGATGCGATCGGCTCCGCCATCTCGCAGCGCAATCAGGTCGCGCGCGCGCATCTGCGCGACGCGCTCGTCATCGGCGGCACGACTCTGGCGCCGGCCGGCGCACCCGTCTCGATCGACATCATCGGATCGCAGGGCGCCAAGACCGGCGACGTCTACGGCTACGTCGACATCTCGATCGAGCCGCTCGTGCTGAGCGACGGCAGCCGCCTGCCGTTGCGTGCGCCGTACTCGCACCTGACCCAGAACGTCACCGCCGGACACGAAGCGACGGTTGGCGTCGAAGACACGATCGGCGACATCTTCATCCCCGGCCACATCATCTATCGCGCGCTCCGGCGCGGACGCAACGTCACCATCCCGGTAGGCTCGATGGTCCGCACACGCACGCTCGGTACCGTCAGCATCGACGCCAACGGCGAAGTCGCGGTCGCAACGCCACGACCGATCTCGATGCCGTCGATCGCGCCGATCGGCGATTTCAAGCCGATTCCGTTCGCGACCGCGCCGAACCTCAAGCCGAACGCGCGGCCGACCGTTTTCCAGGTCACGCCGGAACCCACGGATACGCCGATGCCGTCACCCACTCCGTCACCCACTCCGTCATCCACTCCGTCATCCACTCCGTCACCCGCTCCGTCTCCCACTGCTGCTGCCACTACATGAGGAGTCTCCCGTGAAGCATCGCATCGTCGCGATCGCGGCGTTGGCCGCGTTCCTGATCTCCGGCTCCGGCGCGTTCGCCGCGACCAAGCTCTCGCCGCAACCGCAAGGGGCCGAGACCGCCTTCATCACCGCCATCCAGAAAGATCTGAACGCGCGCTTTCCCAACCCGGCAGCCGCCGAGGCCGCCGGCTACTTCCGCTATACGAACGAAGACAACACCGGCGCGATCTCGTACGCCAACACCCAGTGGACGAGCGACATCCATCACCCGAGCCAGCTCTGGTTCGACGTGAACGGCAACCTGCTCGGCGCCGACTTCTCGCAGCCGGACGGACCGAGCGCGCCCAATCTCTGGGGCGTGTTGCCGGCCCGCTGGGACCACTTCCACCCGCACGTGCACTACGTCTACACCGAGAACGGCGCGACCGTCTACGGCAAGGCGACCGGCGTGAAGAAGTTCGTCGATGCCGGTGGGAGCCTGACCGCTCCGGACGGCGCGACCATCACCAAACTGGGTCTCGTCAAAGCCGGCGACCAGGTCACGCACGTGTTCCTCTTCCCCGCCATCTGGGACCTGATCGTCTGGGTCAAGCCGAATCCGTCCGGCGCGTTCGCCGACACGAACCCCGACGTCCATCCGAGCGCCAACGCCGAAAAGATGAGCGACTGACGCCGCCCCTCAGGATGACACAGGGAAAAGGCCTCGCTTCGAGCGAGGCCTTTTCTATTTACTGCAGTTGGTCGTCGCGATGTCGTAGGCGATATCGCCGGCGTCGCTCTCGGCGCTGCGGATGACGTCGCGCTGACCGTCGAACTTGAGATAGGACTTCATGTCCTTCATGTCGTCCGGCATCGACTCGGTCTCGCTATCCTGACCGTTCAGCGGATGGACGCCCTCGAACTGGTTGTACCGCATCATGTTCTGCGCGAGCGCGAGCAGGTCGTTCGTGAGCTGGAACTGTTTGTCGTAGGCGAGCTGCATCTTCTCGGCGAGCTGGTGGTTCTTCTTCGCTTCGACCGGGTCTTTGGTGAGCGCTTCGCTCTGACGGAGCTTGTTGATCTCGTCTTGGAGGACGGGCAGACGCTTCTGCATGTCGCCGACGAGCGTCACCAGCTTCACGCGCACGGTCGTGAACTTCTGCGCGTAGTTGGGGCCGTTCCACACGCTCTTGAGATCGATCAACTGATCGTCGACGCGATCCAGGGCGTAGTCGTTGGCGATCATCGGGCGGAGGGCGCCGTTGAAATGGTCGACCATCGCCGTGCAGTACGGGTTGGATTTGACGGTCGCGATCACGTGAAGCGACGAACCCGCATCGGGCGAGGGGCTGCTGGCCGGGCCCGCGGTCGAGACGACCGGCGGCGGAATCAGGGCCAGGATCAGCATGGTGGCGGCGAGGTTCATATGTCAGATACTAACACCTGCGACGCGAGGTTTGTGCCCGGCTCGAGCGAGCCGGGTACGATTACTCGTTGCTCCAGTAGTCCTTGAGGGCCTTACCGCGCGAGGGGTGCCGAAGCTTGCGCAGCGCTTTGGCCTCGATCTGACGGATGCGTTCGCGGGTGACGCCGAACTCCTGTCCGACCTCTTCGAGCGTCCGCTGGTGGCCGTCTTCGAGCCCGAAGCGCAGGACCAAGACCTTGCGCTCCCGCTCGGTCAGGTTCTGAAGCACGTCGGCCATCTTCTCTTTGAGGAGCATGACCGAAGCGGCTTCCGCCGGCGCGATCGCTTCCTGATCCTCGATGAAGTCGCCGAGATGCGAATCTTCTTCTTCGCCGATCGGCGTCTCGAGCGAGATCGGCTCCTGCGAGATCTTCATGACCTCGCGGACCTTCTCGGGGGTCAGACCCATCGCTGCGGCGATCTCGTCGACCGTAGGCTCGCGGCCGAGTTCCTGGAGGAGCTGACGCGAGACCTTGGTCTGACGGTTGATCGTCTCGACCATGTGGACCGGAATCCGGATGGTGCGGGCCTGATCGGCGAGCGCGCGCGTGATCGCCTGGCGGATCCACCAGGTCGCGTACGTCGAGAACTTATAGCCCTTGCGATAGTCGAACTTCTCGACCGCGCGGATCAGGCCCTGATTGCCCTCTTGGATCAGGTCCAGGAAGAGCATGCCGCGGCCGACGTACTTCTTCGCGATCGAGACGACCAGGCGAAGGTTCGCTTCGGTGAGTTGGCGCTTGGCATCCAAGCCGTGCGTGACGATCGCGGAGTCGGCGGAGCCGTTCTTCTTCTTCTCCTCGTCGCCAGCTTCGATCGCCATCGCGAGACGCTTTTCGTCTTCCATCGAGAGCAGCGGGACGCGACCGATCTCCTTGAGATACATGCGGACGGGATCGTCCAGCGACATATTGTCGGGAATCGGATCGGGCTCGCTCTCCTCGACCTCGCCTTTGGCCTCGACGGGCTCTTCGACGACCTCGATACCGAGGGCGACCAGCTCTTCGTCGAGATCGTCGCGCATCTCGGGTAGGAAATCTTCGAGGGTCTCGAACATGCGCGAAATCTCGTCTTCCGAGATCGAGCCGCGCTTCTTCCCGGTCGCGATCAGACGCTTCTTGATATCTTCGTATGTCAGCGGCGCGGCTTCGACCGTCGCGGCTGCGCTATTTTTTTTGCGTGCCATTCTTGCTTCTCACCCCCTTTCATCGGAGTCTATGACCACAGTTATTAACGCCTCACCCTTTTAATCTTGCCTTGAGCGCATCGAATTCGTTGCGCAACTCGTCCGGAACGGGTTGCCCGGCGTCGTAGGCCAGGTCGATCGCGCGGGACAACTCGTCATAACGCCTTCTCAGGTCGTCGAGTTGCAGACGCTCGACCACCCGGTCCAGATGCGCCCGCCGCTCGGCGGCATCCCCGTACTGCCGCGTCTTGCTGCGGTCTCGGCGCCCGAGATCGGTCAGCACTTCCAGGCCGGCCGGATCCTCGGCGAAAAGGACGTAGAGATCGCCCGTCTCCCGGACGCGGCCCGCCTGTTCGGCGATCCGCTGGAAGATCGAACGATAGACCTCGTTGGTGAAGCGTCCGGCATCGATACGATCGGCATACTCTGCTGCGAGCGCAGGTTCTTCTACGACGACCGACAGCACCTCGCGCTCGAACGATTGGGGCTGCGCACCCGCAGCCACATGGCGACTTCCGGCGACGCCGGCCGAACCGCGCGTCGGTACGAAGTTCGCACCGTTGGCGAAGAAACGGCTATTCCGAAGGTCGTCTACGTTCACCTTTAGACGGCCGGCTACGTAGACGCGCCAGCGATCCCACTCCTCGCGCGGCGTCATCTCGCGGATCATCTGCTCGGCCGTGCGCGCGATCGCGGAGGGCGAATCGAATCGTCCTTTCAGGCGGTCGATCTGCGGATCGAGCTTGAACTCGATCGAGGGTTTGGCATCCGCAAGCAAGCGCCGGAAGCCTTCGGCACCGTGCTCCCGGACGTACGAATCGGGATCTTCGCCCTTCGGCAACCCGACGATCCGGACGGAGCGGCCGGCGTGCTCGAGGACCTTGGTCGCGATATCGATCGCCTTGAACGTCGCGGCCGTTCCCGCGCTGTCGCCGTCGAAACAGAGGAAGACGTTCTCGGCGTACTTGCGGACTTGAGCGGCCTGCTCGTCGGTGAACGACGTGCCGAGCGCGGCGACCGCGTTCTCGAACCCGGCCTGATGGAGCGCGATGCAGTCGAGATAGCCCTCGACCACGATCAGCGTCTTCTCCTTTTGGGTCGCGCGCTTCGCGACGTTGAGCGCGAAGAGATGCTCGCCTTTGGTATAGACCGGGGTCGTCGCCGTGTTCAGATACTTCGGCTCTTCGTCGCCGAGCGCGCGCCCGCCGAATGCGATCACCTCACCGGTCGTCGCGTAGGTCGGCACCATCAAGCGGTCGCGATAGAAATCGTACCAGCCGCCCCGCTGACTCGGCTTGAGCAGTCCCGCCCGCTCGGCGATCTGCGGATCGACCCCGGCTTCGGCCAGAACGTCGCGCAGCGCATCCCAGCCGGCCGGCGCAAAGCCGAGTCCGAACGTCTCGATGGTCGCGACCGAGAAGCCCCGCTTCTCGCAGTAGGCGCGAGCGCGCGCCCCCGCCTCGCTCTTGAGCGAGCGCGCGAAGAACTCGGCGGCGATCCGATTGGCTTCGTAGATCGCTTCTTTCTCGCTGCGGGCGCGGGCCGCGCCCGGCTTCTCGGGTTCGAGCTCGACGCCGGCCTTGCTCGCCAGCATCCGGACGGCGTCGTTGAAGTCGAGGTTCTCGATCTTGCGCGCGAAGCTGA
>JBEPVY010000095.1:0-8658 GCA_041690835.1 Vulcanimicrobiota bacterium
ACGCCGTCGTGTTCCTGATCCGCGACCGTCGCATCGGCGACCTCGAGCAGTTCGGGCGGTGCCGATCCCATCGCGATGCCGAGACCGGCCGCTCGCAGCAGGGTCACATCGTTCCACGCATCCCCAACGGCGGCGACTGCATCCATCCCGATGCCCAGGCGTTCCGCGATGAAGCGCAAAGCGACGCCTTTGTCCACGGCCGGATTCATGATCTCGACGAACTCGGGATAACTCCGGGTCACGTAGGCGGCCGCCCCCAGACGCTCGCGCAACATCACGGCGTACCGGTCCGCGTCGGCCGGATCGACCACCAGAACGGCCTTGGTCGATGCGCGGCCGGCGAAGGCTTCCTCGAGCGACGGCACCACGATCGGCCGGACCCCCGAGACGCGCTCGTAGATCTTCGCGAACCGGTCGGCGTCTTCGCAGTAGTAGCTGTCGTCGCGATAGAGCTGCACGTAGACGCCCCACTCGTGAGCGGCCCGCACGACTTCCATCGCCGGGCCGTTCGCGAGCGGGTCTTCGCGGAGGATCTCATCGTTGCCCGGATCGACGACCGCCGCGCCTTGATAGCAGATCACCGGCGCCGCGAAGCCCAGCCCGTTCGCGAACGGCACCGCGTTGCGATACATACGCCCGGTCGCGATCGCGCCGACGATGCCGCGCGCGCGCATCTTCTCGATGGCGGCGACCACGCGCGGTCGAACGGTCGCGTCGCGCCCGATCAGGGTTCCGTCCAGGTCGAAGGCGACCATCCGGATCTTGCTCAACGAACGCGCATCCTGGCCGTCTGCGCGTGTTGCGAGAGGCCTTCGAACTCTGCGAACGCGGCCAGCGCAGCGGCGTCGCCCTGCATGCGCGCGGCGCTGTTGGCGACGACCGTATACGAACGAAGGAAGTCGGCGGTCGAGAGCCCGGACGAGAACCGGGCCGCGCCCGACGTCGGCAGCACGTGATTCGTCCCGGCCAGATAGTCGCCGCACGCGACCGGCGTGTCGGCGTTCGCGAAGATCGCCCCCGCGCGCCGGACGTGTGGCAGGTAGTTCTCCGGATCGCGTACTTGCAACGAAAGGTGCTCAGGTGCGAACCGGTCGATCGCATCGATGGTCTCGGCGCGCGAGGCGGCGTGGATCAGCCAGCAGCCGTGCGCGATCGCGGCCGCGACGATCTCGCCGCGCGGCAGGGTCGCGACGTCGAGCGTGTCGAGGAGCTGCGCGCAGGCCTCGAGCAGGGCTCGCGACTCCGAGACGACGGCGACCCGTGCGAGCGGATCGTGCTCGGCCTGGGCGAGTAGTTCACCGACGACGTATTCGGAGCTCGCGTCATCGTCGGCGACGACCAGCACTTCGCTCGGTCCGGCCAATCCGTCGATCGCGCAGGCGCCGAAGACCTGGCGTTTCGCTTCCGTGACCCATACGTTGCCGGGGCCGACGATCTTGTCGACCGCCGCGATCGTCGCCGTCCCGTAGGCGGCCGCCGCGATCGCCTGCGCGCCGCCGACGGCATAGAGTTCGTCCACGCCGCACAGGCTGCACGCGAAGAGCACGGCCGGGTGTACGCCGCCGTCGCGTTGCGGAGGCGTCAGCACGATGACGCGCCCGACGCCCGCGATCTTGGCGGGCACGGTCGTCATCACGACCGACGACGGCAGCGGCGCGGAGCCGCCGGGTACGTAGGCCGCGATCGCACCGAGCGGTACGCGCGCGAACGTGTAGACCGTCCCGTCGCCTTCGGAATAGCGGATGTCATCGTAGAGCTGCCGTCGATGGAACGAGGCGACCCGTTCGCGCCCGAGTTCGATCGCGGCGGCGACCTCGGGCGGTACCAGTCGGCGTGCCTGTTCGAGCATCGGGATCGCGACGCGCAGCCCGCCCGCCTCCGCGGACGGATCGTCGAAGCGGCGCGTGTACTCTTCGAGCGCGACGTCGCCGCGCGAACGGACGTCGGCCAAAATGGCGCGAACGCCCTCGACCACCTCGGGGGCCGGATCCCAGCCGCCGCGGTAGAGCGCGGCCAAGGCCGCACGGTCGGAGGCGCGGATCACCGTGATCATCCGGCCTCCAGCCGTCGCAGCAACGAGATGATCCGGTCGTACTTCGCGCGGAAGCGGACCTGGTTGACCACGAAGCGCGCGGTCGATTCGCCGATCTGATCGATCTCGACCATGTCGTGGGCTTCGAGAGTACTACCGGTCGCGACCAGGTCGACGATCACGTCGGCCAGGCCGACCAGCGGCGCCAGTTCGACCGAGCCGTGCAGCGCGACGATCTCGCACGGCAGGTCACGCTCGGAGAAATAGGTCTGCGCCGAGCGCGCGAACTTGGTCGCGACGCGTAGAAATGTCGGATAGCGAGCGCCCTCGTGGTAGCCGTCGGCGCGTTGCGCCGCGACGACCAGCCGGCACGCGCCGAACTTGAGATCTGCGAGTTCGCTCACCGAGCGATCCGACTCCCAGAGGGTGTCCTTACCGACGATGCCGCAGTCGGCGGCACCGAACTCGACGTAGGCGGGCACGTCGCTCGCGCGCAACAACAACAGATTCGCGCTGCCGTCGAGCGACGGGACGTTCAATCGCCGGCCGACGTTCTCGGGCACGACGATGCCCGCCGCGGCGAGGCGGCGGACGGTTTCCGGATAGAGACCGCCTTTCGGGACGGCAATCGTCAAGCGCGATTCTATGATTGCGCCTCCTGGTCGGCTTCCACGCGGACTTCTTCTACGCTCCCATCGGCTTTTCCGAGAAGCACGCGCGGGATCGCCTTGTGGCGCGCGTAGGCGAGCAGCTCATCGCGACTCAGATCGCGCGTGTCGAGCCGAACGCGTTGGCCCATGGCTCGCTCCGCCTTGGCGGCGGCATCCGCGCCGCTGACCAACACGTCGACTTCGTTGCGCGGACGCTCGTCGGCGCGGCGTCGTTCGAGGGCGAGCAGGATCCGTTCGACGCCGACCATCCAGCCGACGGCCGGAACGTCGTAGCCGAAGCGTGGCAGCAGTCCGTCGTAGCGCCCGCCGCCGCAGAGCGAGAAGCCGAGATCGTCGATGTAGCCTTCGAAGACGAAGCCGGTGTAGTACTGCAGATCGCGCAGCAGCGCGAAGTCGATGTTGATCCGATCCGCGTAGCCCAGACGCTGGGCGCGAGCTAGGATCTCTTCGAGGCTCGCCAGAGCCACGCGCGACTCGGGCGTGCGACAGATCGGGCGGACCAGCCCGAGCACTTCGTCGCGGCCGCGGGTCATCGTCAGCCGGAGCACCGTTTCGAGCGCATCTCCACCGCGCGCATCCGAGAAGGCCCGCAGCGCGACCAGGTTCCGATCCGCGATCAGTTCCTTGCACGTCAACAGGTCGGCGCCGGTCAGGCCGGCTGCGCTGAGGGCCCCGTCGACGATCGCGGCGTCGTTGATGTCGAAACGCGCATCCGAGAGGCCGACCGCGTCGAGCGTCTCCATCGCCATGAACAGCGCCTCGGAGTCGGCGCCGGCACCGGCCGCACCGATCAACTCGGCACCGGCCTGGGTGAACTCGCGCATCCGTCCGAGTTGCGGTTCTTCGTAACGAAACGCCGGTGCGACGTACGAGAGCCGGAGCGGCAACGAAGCGTGCCGTAGGCGGGCCGAGACCACGCGCGCGATCGGCGTCGTCATCTCGGTGCGGAGCGCAAGCGATTGTCCGAGCGGATCGTTGAACCGGAACGTCTGCTGCATCAACCGCTCGCCCAAGCCTTGCTGCAACGCCTCGGTCGACTCGAACGTCGGCGTCAGGATCTCGGAATACGACCACGAGCGGAAGACCTCGCGGATCTTCTCCTCGATCTCGCGCTTGTAGGCGAACTCTTGCGGCAGCCAGTCGCGCACTCCGGGTGGCAATCTCACGCTTACGGGGCTCCTTCGGTGATGTTGTCGTCGCCGACGATGCGGGAGAGTTCGCCCTTCACGCGTGGATCGGACGAGATCGAGCGCGCCATCTGCTGCCACTTCGCACCGGCATGCATGACCACAGGCACGTCGCCCGGCCACTCGTCGAGTAAGGCGGCCAGCCGATCGACCTGATCGCGCTTGGCGACCGTCACGTGCCATCCTCGCGGTTTGAGCGGCACGTCGACGCGCGACGATGGGATATAGGCCGAGACCTCGTTCGCGCTGACCGACTGCTCCAGGGGCGTCTCCTCTCCCGGCGTGCTCCCCGGGCGCTCGCGCCGGCGCGCGCGTCCCTTGACCACCAGGATGCGATCCGCTTCGAAGAGCGCCTGGACCTGCGGATAGAGTTTCGCGAAGACGATCACGTCCACGCTGCCGCTCGTATCTTCGAGCTGCGCGATCAGGATCTGGGTGCCGCTCTTGGTCATCGTCCTACGTACGCCGGTCACCAGGCCCGCGATCGTGACCGCATCGTCATCCTCGACGTTGCGCAGATCTTTGACGAGCGTCGCACCGCCACGCACCAGCGACTCCTGTACTTCCGCGAGCGGATGCCCGGAGACGAAGATGCCGAGCGTCTCGCGCTCCCACTGCAACATCTCGCCCTTCGACGGCGCCGGGATCGGGCGTAGCGTCGGGACCAGGGAAGGTGCGTGTTCGGCGGCATCTCCGAAGAGCGAGAACTGACCGGTCTCGGCATCGCGGGTCGCCTGCGCCGCGATATCCATCGCCGCCTCGACCGCGTCCAGCTTCTGCGCGCGGTTGCCGGGCAGTTCGTCGAGCGCGCCGCACTTGATCAGCGCTTCGAAGACGCGCCGGTTGACCTGCTTGGAATCGACCCGCTTCGCCAGATCGAAGAGATCGGTGAAGACGCCGTCGCGATCGCGCGCGTCGATGATCGAACGCACCGCGTTCTCGCCGACGCCCTTGATCGCGGCCAGGCCGAAGCGGATCGTCTCGCCCACCACCGCGAAGTCGACCAGCGAAAGGTTCGCGTCGGGCGGCAGGACGGTGATACCGATCTTCTTGGCTTCGTCGATATACTCCACCAGCTTGTCGGTCTTATCGCGGACCGACGTCATCAACGCGCTCAAGTACTGCAGCGGGTGATTCGCCTTGAGGAACGCGGTCTGATACGCGATCCACCCGTACGCCGCCGCATGCGACTTGTTGAACCCGTAGCCGGCGAACGGTTCGACGAACGCGAACAGCTCGTCGGCGAGCTTCTTCTCGATGCCGGATGTGACGAAAGCGCCTTCGACGAATTTCTTCTTGTAGGCGGGGATCTTCTCTTTCTGCTTCTTCCCCATGACCTTGCGCAGCTCGTCGGCTTCGCCCATCGTGAAACCGGCGATGTCGCGAGCGATCTGCATGACCTGTTCCTGATAGACCGCGATACCGTAGCTCTCGCTCAGGATCGGCTCGAGTTTCGGGTGCAGGTACTTGACCTTGGTACGACCGTGCTTGCTGCTGATGAACTGCGGGATCCAGTCCATCGGACCGGGGCGATAGAGCGCGACCAGCGCGATGATGTCGTTGAGACTCGAGGCCTGGAGCTCGATGCAGACGCGCTTCATGCCGTCGGACTCGAGCTGGAAGACGCCCATCGTCTCGCCCCGGCCGAGCATCTCGTACGTGCGCCTGTCGTCGTCGGCGATCTTCGCGAGTTCGAACGTGCCGTCGACGGTGCGCCGGATCTCCTTGACGGCCGCGTCCATCACGGTCAGGTTGCGCAGTCCGAGGAAGTCCATCTTGAGCAGGCCGATCTTTTCGACCCACTCCATGTCGTATTGCGTGTTGACGCCGCCGTCGCCGAACTTCACCAACGGCGCATAGTCGATCAACGGCCCGGCCGAGATCACGACGCCGGCCGCGTGCGTGCCCGCGTTGCGCGCCAATCCTTCGATGTCGCCGGCGGTGTCGAGCAGCTTGCGCATGTCGGGGCGAGAGGCGTAGATCACCTTGAGCTCGGGGATCTGCTCGATGGCCGCCGAGATCGAGAGTCCGGTCGGCCCCGACGGGATCAGCTTTGCGATCTTGTCGACCTCGGGCAAGGGCACGCCGAGCGCCCGCCCGGCGTCGCGAACCGCAGCCCGCGCGGCCATCGTTCCGAACGTGACGATCTGGGCGACGCGATCCTTGCCGTACTTTTCGGTGACGTAGGCGATCACTTCGTCGCGTCGCTCCACACAGAAGTCCGTATCGATATCGGGCATCGAGATGCGGTCCGGGTTGAGGAAGCGCTCGAAGAACAGATTGAACTTGATCGGGTCGAGGTCGGTGATCTTGAGGCAATACGAGACGACCGAACCGACCGCCGAGCCGCGGCCCGGACCGACCGGGATGTCGTGGTCGCGCGCGTACTTGATGAAGTCCCAGACGATCAGGAAGTAGGACGCGAAGCCCATCGTCGTGATGATGCCGAGTTCGTACTCCATCCGCTCGCGCAGCGCCGTGTCGGTCGAAGCGCGTTCGACCCCATAGCGGTCGATCAGCCCCGCCTCGGTGATCTCGCGCAGATACTGATCCGAGGTCAACTCGTCGACGGTCGGCGGCTCCGGCTGCGGGACCGGATACGAGGGTAGATGGAAGATCTTTTCGGGCAACCGCATATCGATGCGATCCGCGATCTTCACCGTGTTCGCGCACGCTTCGGGCAGGTCGGCCCAGAGCTCGTACATCTCGTCGGCCGACTTGACGTAGAACTGGTCCGAGTAGAACTTCATGCGCGAGGTGTCGGCGACGGTCTTGCCCGTGCCGATGCAGAGCAGCACGTCGTGCGCGGGCGCGTCGCGTTTGTCGAGGTAGTGCGAGTCGTTGGTCGCGACGATCGGGATGTTCAACTCGCGGGCGACCTGGATCAAGCCCTTGTTGATGATCTCTTCTTCCGGCATCCCGTGACGCATCACTTCGATGTAGAACCGGTCGCCGAAGATCTGCTCGAAGACCTGCGCGTTCTTCTTGGACGTGTCGTAGTCGTTCTTGAGCAACGGCGCCGCGACCAGACCCGACATACAGCCCGAGAGGACGATCAGCCCTTCGTTATGTTTGGCGAGCAGATCCAGATCGATCCGGGGCTTGTAGTAATAGCCTTCGAGGAAGCCCTTGGAGATCAACGCCGTCAGATTCCGGTAGCCGACCAGATCGGCGGCCAGTAGCGTGACGTGAGCCTCGTCCCGGACGCTTCGATCGAACCGGCCGCGCGGCGCGATATAGGCCTCGCAGCCGATGATCGGGGTCAGCTTGTGGTTCCGGGCGGAGTAATAGAACTCCATCGCCCCATACATCACGCCGTGATCGGTCAGCGCCACCGCCCCCGAGCCGCCCTCGTCCGCCCGCTGGCAGAGCGACTCGACGCGGCAGGCTCCGTCCAAGAGCGAGTACTCGGAATGGACGTGGAGGTGGACGAACTGGTTCACTTGCCCCTAAATTATGGCGGAATGCTAAAGAAATGTGGAAAGCGGGACGTTACCTTAAACGATGGGTCCTAACCTGTCCCCTGGGGGAGATACCGCCGAACTCGCGATCGAGATCGAGCGGCTCAAAGCACGCATCGCTTCGTTAGAGGCGGAGCGTGACGAGTATGCCCAACAGAATTCCGAGCTGTTCGTGTTACAGCAGGTCTTTTCGACGATCAACTCCACCCTGGACATCAACGACATCCTCTCGATGGTCCTGCGCGGCGTGGTCGAGGCCCTCAAATTCAAGCGCGTCATCCTGTTCGACGTGCTTCCGGACAGCCAGATCGTCCGCCGCCTGGAGTGCGATGCCATGGGCCAGGTCACCCATACCGTCGACCCGCGCGACTATCGAGCCGGTTCCACCCTCTACGATGTGGCCCACGGCGACCTCCAGCTGGCCTACGGAGCCGGGACGGACGCCGACAAGCCCCTCGAAGACACGCGCGGCGCCTATTGCCTGGCTCCGCTGGTCGCCCGCGACATCGTCCGCGGCCTGCTCTACGCCGACGACCCGCCGGCCGTCGACATCACCGAAAACCAGCTCCGGGTGCTCCTGGACTTCTCGTCCCAGGCCGCGGTCGCGGTCGAAAACGCCCGGCTCTACGAAGAGACCCGGCGTCTGCTCGAGGAGACCTCGCGGCTGGCCCTGACCGACAGCCTGACCGGCATCCCGAACCGGCGGGCCCTGAACGAGATGCTGGAGCGCGAACTCCACACCTCGGAGCGTTACGACACCCCCTTCGCCTTCCTGATCCTGGACCTGGACGACCTCAAGAAGATCAACGACTCGGGAGGCCACAGCCTCGGCGACCTGGCTCTCAAGCGCTTCGCCCAGGTCCTCAAGAAGAACGCCCGCAAGGGCGACATCTTCGCCCGCTACGCCGGCGACGAGTTCGTGCTGGTGATGGCCCAGAGCGACCGGACCCAGACCGAGCATGGCGTCGAGCGTATCCTGGCGGCCCTGCGCCGGAACGGGATCGCCTCCTCGATCGGCGTTGCGATGTTCCCACAGGACGGAACCGACGGCCAGACGCTCTTCTTCTCGGCCGACGAAGCCCTCTACCAGGCCAAGCAGGGCGGCAAAAACCAGTACCGCTTCTTCCTCGGTAAAGCCGCAACCGGAAGCTCGACCGGCTAGCTTAGGCCTCCTTTGCGCGGCGCGTCGTGCCACCTTGGTAGTGGGGATGACTACTTCGGGGAGAGTATAACGAAGGCAACGTCTCCGGCTCACCAGGAAGGTCAACGTGATCAAGCACGACGTCGTCGTCATCGGTGGCGGCTTA
>JBEPVY010000096.1:0-8647 GCA_041690835.1 Vulcanimicrobiota bacterium
CATCGCGCGTGCAGTCGACGAAGTGATCGTCGACCATACCGATCGCCTGCATGAATGCATACATGATGGTCGATCCGACGAAGGTGAACCCGCGCTTCTTCAGGTCCTTCGCAAGGGCGTCGGATATCTCGCTGGTCGCCGGAACCTCGCCGGGCTTGCGCGGCGCATTCACGATCGGCTCGTCGCCGACGAACGCCCACACGTACTTCGCGAAGCTTCCGAACTCACGCCGCACGGCCAGGAACGCCTTCGCATTCTTCACCGCGCCGGCGACCTTCAGGCGGTTACGCACGATACCCGGATCGAGCAGCAACTTCTCTACACGCGCCGGCGTGAAGCGCGCGACCTTCTCGGGGTCGAACGCGGCGAAGACCTCGCGGTAGCGCTCGCGCTTGTTGAGGATCGTCTCCCAACTCAAGCCCGCCTGCGCGCCTTCCAGGATCAAGAACTCGAAGAGCGTCCGGTCGTCGCGCGTGGGCACGCCCCACTCGGCGTCGTGATACGCGATCATCGCCGCAGACTTCGCCCACGAGCAGCGCTTCATCGGTCGAGCAGTTCGATGAGGATCGGGTAGACCTTCTCGACGATCTCGGGGCGATGCAGCGGTTCGATGATGTCGTGCGAGATCGGCAGATCGGCGAACTCGTACGTCTCGAATCCGCTCGGCTTGGAGGCGTGCCATAGACCCGCGAGCTTGCGCGCGGCGCGATTGTTGACGGCGGCTTCGTGCGCGTTGGTGACGAGCATGATGCCGCGCGCCTTGGGCGGTGCCTGGGCGGCGGCTTCGAACAGCACGTGCGAGAGCAACATCGCCTGCGCGAGCGCGTGGCTCGCATAGCGCGGATAGCCGTGCGCGGGCATCTGCTTCTCGCGTTGAAGCGGATCCCACCAGTTGAAGACGTTCGGCAATCGCAACGCGGCTCGCGTCAAGGTCGCGCTCAATCGGCTCGGCACGAACGCGATCCCGAGGAACGGCGCGATCGGCACGGCCCGCTCGACCTCTTGCGTCTGCGCGGCCCAGGCCGCCAGGAGTCCGCCGAGCGAGAAGCCGGCGACGGTGACGCGTTCGCCGAGCCCGCGCGCGACCTCCAGGCTCGAGATGGCGGTCGCCTTCAGATCCTCGGCCCGCATGGTCGCCAACGCTTCCGACATCCGGTCGGCGTGCCCGTGACGCGGCAGGCGCGGAACGATCACGTTGTAGCCGCGCTCGTGGAGGCCGCGCGCGATCTGCACGAACTGCATCGGACTCGCCGAGAGTCCGTGGAAAAGCACCGCTGAGCGCGCCGTCCGGGCGCCATGGATCAGCGCGAGCGTACGCCCCGCTTCGCCCACCCGATCGTGGTCGCGTTCGAGAATGCGGTCCAAAAGGCGCTGTGCGCCGGTGAAAACGTCGGTCATATGCGTTAAAGAGGGGCCCTCGGGGTCCGTCCTTAAGGAAGCGCCTCAAGTGTTCCTCGAACGCAGGCGTGCGCGCCCCTGCGGTCGCCCGATGGCTAAACACACGCGGCGTAGAGAAAAGATGATGGTCAACTCGGATACCGCCGCGAACCTGATCGCGCTTGAGGACCGCCGCGGCGCACACAACTACAAGCCGCTCGACCTGGTCGTCGCGCGCGCCGAGGGCGTCTGGCTGTGGGACGTGGACGGCAACCGCTACCTCGATTGCATCAGCGCGTATTCCGCCGTCAATCAGGGCCACCGGCATCCGCGCATCGATGCGGCCATGCGTGCGCAGGCCGATCTCGTCACCCTGACCTCGCGGGCCGTGCGCAACGACAAGATGCCCGGCTTCCTCGAAAAGCTGACCGACGCGTGCGGCTTCGAGATGGCGCTGCCGATGAACACCGGCGTCGAAGCGGTCGAGACCGCGATCAAGCTCGCGCGCCGCTGGGGCTATCGCGTCAAGGGCATCCCGGCGGATCGTGCCGAGATCGTGGTCTTCTCCAACAACTTCCACGGCCGCACCACGAGCGTGATCGCCGCCAGTTCCCAGGACGAGTACAAACGCGACTTCGGTCCGTTCCCGCCCGGCTTCGTCACCATCCCGTACGGCGATGCGGACGCGCTCGAACGCGCGCTGACGCCGAACACGTGCGCGATCATGATCGAGCCGATCCAAGGCGAAGGCGGCGTGATCGTTCCGCCCGAGGGCTTTCTCAAGCGCGCCTGGGCGCTCTGCAAAGAGCACGAAGTGCTCTTCATGGCCGACGAGATCCAGACCGGGCTCGGCCGGACCGGCACGCTCTTCGCCTGCGACTACGACGGCATCAAGCCGGACGTACTGATCGTCGGCAAGGCGCTCGGCGGCGGATACTATCCGGTCTCGGCCGTGCTCGCGAGCGCCGCGTTGCTCGGCCTGTTCGAGCCGGGTTCGCACGGCAGCACCTTCGGCGGCAATCCGCTCGGCTGTGCGATCGCGAGCGCCGCGCTCGACGTGATCATCGACGAACGCCTCGCCGAGAAGTCGCGCTACGCCGGCGCCAAGATCGTGCAAGGCCTGCGCGCGATCGCCTCGCCGCTCGTCAAAGAGATCCGCGGACGCGGTCTACTGATCGGCATCGACCTGACGGTCCCCGCGCGCGAACTTTCGGAGGCGTTGCTCGCCCGCGGCGTCGCCGCGAAAGACACGCACGAGAACGTGCTACGTATCGCCCCGCCGCTCGTCATCGACGACGAAGCGATCGCGTTTCTCCTCGAGCAATACGAAGCGGCGCTCCAAAGCATCCCGAGCGGAACCTGACCCGACGCTCACTGCGTTTGCTTCTCGCCGTCCCTCGACTACGCTTCGCTACGCTCGGCATGACAAGGGAGAGATGCGCTCGTTTTTCTGCTGAAGAAGCACCGCTCTACTTCTCCTGTTTGCGTAATAGGTAGATCGCGAAGACGAAGGCCATCACGACGAGGGTGAGGATGGCCAGGTCGACGCTGCTCTTGGAGATGATGCCGCCGACGCTGTCCGCGGTGCCTTGCACTTCTTCGACGGTGAGCAGCAGCACGCGTCGGATCACGGCGATCAGGCCGACGATCAGGAACGGATGCGCGTTCAAGCCGGTGCCGCGCACCGAGAGCGTCACCGTGTAGGCGATCTCGCCGATCATCAGGATCAACAGGACCAGATTCAAGAACTCGGCCGTCTCGGCGATGGCCGAGTGGGGCGCGCCGGTGAAGAGCGGGATGATGTCGAGTACGCCGTTCCACGCAAGCGCCACCGCCGCCGCGAAGAGGAGGAGCGCGACCACCGTGAAGATGGCGCGCTCCGCGATCGAGAGCCCACGGCTGATCTTGCGGAAGACTTCGATCTCTTCGTGCGGTTCGCTCATGGGGTCAGGGACTTCACCACATCGCTCAGTCTATCCGGCTTGCCTTCGATCCGGACCAGATGCGGGTAGCGCGGCCCGTCGTAGTACGGGATCGAGACCGTGCGGTAGAGGTCGCCGCGCACGACCAGCAGCTGGATCGGCGCATGGTTCTTCTGGGCGGCCTTGAGCGCGTCGTTGAGCACGTCGTCGGAGTACTCGCGTCCGTTCACCGCCACGATCTTCGTGTTGATGCCGAGAGTGGCGTTCCAAGCCGGCGATCCGAAGCGCACGTCGCCGATCGCACCGGCCCGCATCTGGAATCCGAGCGAATAGAAGAAATTGTTCTCCTTGACCGAGTGCGACGGCTCCGCCGTATAGACGAGCTTCCAGCCGTCGGCCGTGAAGCCGTCCGGCGGATGCACCGCGACCGCGTCGATCCAGGTGTGGAAGAATCCAGCCCAGTCGTAGGGCATGACCGCGTTCAGGCCCGCGATCACGTCGCCGCGATCGTAGGTCTCGACGATCGGTCCGGTGGTGGTCTTGCCGAAGAACGCGCGCGCGAACGTATCCAGCGATTTCTTTCCGCCGCTCCGTTCGCGGATGATCGAATCGGCCTTGAGCCACATCAATTCGGCTTCGCTGTAGAAGTCTTCACCTCGACGCTGCGACCCGAACCCGCGCGGCGCGGAGTAGATGAAGGGCGCCGAGGTCGCGTCGGCACCGAGCGAGTCCCACAGGCGCCCCGGCATGTTGTCGTAGCGCGCGTAGAGCGCGGCGATCGCATCCGGATAGTCCTTGCCCTTGCGGATGCCGTCGCGATAGGACATCACGTTGCCGTAGAACTGCGTCATGCCTTCGTAGACCCAGAGGAGCGAATCGTCGTAGGGAAGTTGCAGGTTCTTCTGATAGAGGCCGACGGGCATGCGGTACTTGCCGTCCCACGAGTGGTTGAACTCATGCGAGAGCAGATCGCCATCGGCTGCGAGGGCCGTCGGATCGATCAGATAGTCGCCGTCCTCGCCGTCGTCCGACGACTCGTGATGCTCGATGCCTTCGCCCGGCATCTCGTCCGAAACGGTCAGCAGAAAATTGTAGTTGCGCCAGTGGTGCGCGCCGTACATCGCGAGCATCTCGCGCACGAGCTTCTTGTACTTGTCGACGGTCGCGGTGCTCGCGTCGACCTCTTCGGGCGTATCGCCGAATACGTTCAGATACGCGGCCGCATCGCCGTCCTGCCAGAGCTGCCAGCGCTTGTAGTTGACGCCCGCATCGAGCGGCGAGTCGATCAGGTGCTCGAGCGAGACGTCGTCGAACGCGACCGCGTTCCCGGTCCGCTTGGCGCCGGTCAGCGCGGTCGCAAAGCCCCAATCCGCCGCCGGCAAGATGATGGTCGGCGAGAAGATCGTGTCCTGGATCGTCCCGGTCGAGGGATAGAGCAGGTTCTGATCCCACGTGATCACGAGCATGTTCGGGGTCGCGAGGCGCGAGCTTGAGTAGTTGCCGAATGTCGCGCCGAGATAGGTCGCGCTCACGTCGATCGCGGTCGCACCGGCCGGCACGCTCACGTCGAAAGCGAACATATCTTTCGGTTGACGATGCCACGGGATCGCCTTGCCGTCGGCCGTGATCACGATCGAGGCGAAGTTGGCGATCGGCCCGACCGCTTGGTGCTGGCCGGGAATCCAGTTCGGGTAGTAGAGCGTCAGCGTCCCGGGCGTCGCCGGAATGTGCTCTTTCGTGAAGACCACGTTCTGCGTCGGCGCCTTCGAGGTGTCCAGGGTCAGTGCGATCGGCGCGCCCGCGGCTCGAGCGCCGGCGAGGCTGCAAAGAATGAAGGCAAGCGCGACCACAGCGGTCGCGGTAGTTGTGCGGCGGCCTTTTCGACTCATACCGCGCGCTACGCCTCCGGCGCCGAGAACCCTGGATGCCGAGATTTAGGCATAGACGTAGGTGCTATGCTAGAACCCATGCGCATTGCGTGCGTCCACGTCGGGACGCCGAAGACGGGTACGACGGCGATCCAAGCGTTTCTGGTCGCGAACTGGACGCAATTGCTCGAGGCCGGAATCTGCTATCCGCATGCCGGCCGGCTCCCGGTCGAGAACCGGTTCGAGCCGGGTCAACACCTGATCCCACGCGAGCTGGCGGCCTCGGGCACGAGCCCGAGCCTCCAAGCCGCGATCGAAGAGACCATCGCCCTGGATGCTCGGGCCATGCTCCTGAGTTCGGAAGAGTTCCACGCGCTGCTCCCAGGCACGACGTTCTCGACGCTCGTCGGGGAGCTCCGTTTCAACGAGTTCACCCCGGTCGGTCTGGTCTACTTACGCTCGCAGACCAACTATGCGGAGTCGATGTACGTCGAACTCCTCAAGGGCGGCTGGATCACGCAGTTCGAGTCGTTCCTGGCCGAAATTCTGCGCGACGGCGCGTTCTCGCAGAAGAGCACGGGGCAGGCGATCGAGTTCCAGTACTCGCGGATGATGGGCGACCTCGAGCGGCACTTCGGCCCGGGCATGGTCATTCCGCGCGTCTATCGCGAGGGACTTGCTGCCAAGACGCTCCCGCTCGAGGTCCTCGAGATGGTCGGGCGCCTGCTCGAAGGGCTGCACGTGAAGGGCCTGAGCATCCCGTCCAACCGGAACGCCAGCCTGACCCTACGAGGCCTGCTGCTGACCCTCCAGCTGCATGCGCGCGGCAAGGACCTCGAGATTCCGGATATCCCCGATGCCGAACTGGACGCCCGGTTCTCGCTCCTGGGCTACGAGGAGTATGTGCAGATGTTCGCCCGCTTCGCCGGTGACAACCTCGACCTCAAGGCACGCTACGGGATCGAGATCCCGCTCTGTGGCATCGCGGACGTCCCTCCGTCGGACGCCCCACGCTTCGCTCACGCCCGCTCCCAACGCGAGATCCTCCGGCGGGTCGTCGACCACTTCCTGAGCGCGTAGAGGACTACCCTTCTCGCGCCGACCGATCCCGTTGACGGCGCTCCACCTCCGTGCTACTATCCCTCTGCCGAAGTAGCGCCCGAGAGGGTGCTCACCGGATGCCTTCGGGCGATCCGGTCTTCATTCGAGAGACCGCTGGCCGGTTTCACAAGTGGGGTCGCTTCGGCGGCGCCATTTTTTGTTTCTTGGCGTCCGTTCCACAACTGTAGGAGAAACGCCATAGCTCGACCGCTCCGCGTCAACGATCAGATCCGCATCCGCCAAGTTCGCGTCATCGACGAGAACGGCGAGCAGTTGGGGATACTGCCGACCGATGAAGCGCAGGCACGCGCACGGACCGCAGGCCTCGACCTGATCGAAATCTCTCCGACCGCGCAACCGCCGGTCTGCAAGATCGGCGACTACGGTCGCATGAAGTACGAGCTGTCGAAAAAAGAGAAAGACACCCGCAAGAAGCAGCGCAACTTCGAACTACGCGAAGTCAAGCTGCGACCGAAGATCGAGCAGCACGACTACGAGACCAAGGCCCGCATGGCCGAGCGTCTGCTGCAAGACGGAAGCAAGATCAAAGTGACGATCATGTTCCGCGGGCGTGAGATCACCTATACGGCGTTCGGCAAACGGTTGCTGGACCGGATGGCGGAAGACATGACGCCGCTGGCCATCGTGGAGCGCGAGGCGCGACTCGAAGGCCGTAACATGTTCATGATCCTGGCACCGCGCGTGGTGCCGAGCGGTCCGCCCAAATACTCGTCGATACGAGATGCGGAAAAAGAAAAAGAACACAAAGCGAGCGGTCACGTGTCGGAACACGCCGACGACGATCACGACGATCACGACGACGCGGATGATATCGACGACATCGACGACGATATCGAAGACCATGACGACCACGACGAAGCCCCGGAGGAACAGGTCAGTGCCCAAGATTAGAACGCATCGAGGAACCGCCAAGCGCGTCAAGGTGACGGGGACCGGCAAGGTCACGCACCGGCATCAGTTCAGTGGCTGCGGTCACATCCTCAGCAAGAAGACCCGGAAGCGCAAGCGCAACTTCCGCAAGGATCAGCCCACGTTCAAAGGCGATCTGAAGCGTCTGCGCCCGACGATTCCGTACTTGTTTTAAGGGAGACTGTATAAAAAATGGCACGTATCAAACGCGGCGTTCACGGTCTCAAGCACAAGCGCAAGGTGATGAAGCTCGTCAAGGGCTTCCGCGCCGCACGTCGTCGCAACTATCGCGTCGCGAACGAAGCGCTGCTCCACTCGCTCAAGTACGCCTTCCGCGATCGCCGCGTCCGCAAGCGCGACTTCCGCTCGCTTTGGATCAGCCGCATCAACGCGGCCGTCCGTCGCGAAGGCCTGACCTACTCGGTCTTCATCAACGGCCTCAAGAAGTCGGGCGTCACCCTCAACCGCAAGGCGCTGGCGGATCTCGCGATCACCGACGCCAAGGCGTTCGGCTCGCTCTTGAACCTGGCCAAAACGGCGACCGGCAAGTAACCCGCCGCTTCCCGTTTTCTTATGAGAACCCGGCGCCCGCGCCGGGTTCTTTGCGTGTGCCCGTCAAAAGGGACGGCATGCGTAAGATGCTCGCGCTCGTCTGCATGCTCGCGGTCCTCGCTTTCGGGCACGCCTCTGCACAGAGCACGAGCCAGCATCCCTTCACCTCCAAGATGGCGGCCGCCATCGACCGGCTCGCCCGGGCCGAGGTGATCGGCGGCCGGACGCCCGGCCTTGCGGTCGCGGTCGTCGAGGACGGACGGTGGGTCTACGCGCGCGGCTTCGGCTACGCGAACCTCGCCAAGAAGCGCGCGATGGCCGCGACCACCCAGCTGTACGTCGGTTCCCTGACCAAGGAGTTCACGGCCGCCTCGATCCTGCTGCTCGTCCAGGACGGCAAGGTCAAGCTCGACGACAAGGTGACCAAATACGTGCCCGAGCTGACGGTCGCAAACGGCGTCTCGGTCGCGCAGTTGCTGCAGCAGACCTCGGGGCTCCCCGACTACGTGCACGCGCCCGGAATCACCGCCGATCCGACGCGCGGCGTCAAGCTCGCCGACTTCATCGCGGCCGTCGACCGACTCCCGCTCCGGTTCGCGCCCGGCTCGAAGTTCGAATACAACAACTTCAACTATTTCATCGCCGGCCTGATCGTCGAGCGCGCGAGCGGGCTGCCGCTCTCGGACTTCTTGCAGGCGCGCATCTTCCAACCGCTCTACATGAGCTCGTCGTTCTTCGCAGGCGACACCGGCATTTCGCCCGACGCCGCGACCGGTTACACCGGCGGCGGTCACCGGTTCGCACCCGCGAAGCCGTGGGATCCGAGCTGGCTGCGCGGCGCGGGCGGGATCGTCACCAACGTCTACGACCTGGCGAAATGGGATATCGGCTTTCCGG